>JACDCM010000002.1:15000-38947 GCA_013817545.1 Gemmatimonadaceae bacterium
GCTGGCGTCTCGGCCGAAACCCTGCTCATCAATGAGTATGAATGTGTCGCCCTCAGGGATCAAATCCGCAATTTCCCGTGTCGCTACAAACAGCTTGCTCATCCACTCATTCGCATGCGGGAATGGCACTCCAGGATGCGCTCTACCCAGGAATGAGCAGAGTGCCTCCCATCCTTCCCCGGCGCAAATATCGATGACGAGCAAGTCGTTTGGACGCTCCCGGAAATACTCGCGCACGTTGCGCACATGCGTGTCGTACACATACGAAAAGCGATCGTGATTGAACTCGATACTTCCGAATACGCAAGCGCTGGCGAACTCCTGAAATTTCCGGAATTGCGGATGCCCGTGCCACCACTGCATCATGAGCCGCCAGTGGAGTTCCGCCGACCGGAGCCACGCGTCCTTGGCGCGCACCGTAAGAACGAACCTACTGTCGGGGAATGCCTTGTCGAGCTGCGCGTAGAACGGCGCAACCGGCATGTCGACCACCCCCTGGTAGTGCTCGAGGATGGAAAGCTTGTACTTGCCCGCGCGCAGCTCGTTGTAGGTTGCATCGTCGTGCGGATACTGAATCGTCCTGATTCCGAGCAGTTTCAGCGCGTCGGTAAGGCTGGACGTTCCGGTCTTGCTAAGGCCAATTCCGAAAACCTTTCTGCCATCCCTGTAAGTACTGCCGTCCGTCACCCGTGGCTCCTCCCGATCGCGTCGCTCGTGAAAGACACAGACCGATCCGCCTCGCTGGCGGCCAGCGCCGAAACCTCGATGCTTCCCACTCCTTCCTGATAATCGACGCGTGTTTCGGCGTCACACCCATCGAGCGACAGCGCGACGCTAGGCGGCGATTCGTCATGTCCAAAGCGCACACGAACCCGAAGCGCCCGCACGAGTGCTGGCGCAGTGCCTGACGAGGTTACAGCGAGGTGCCAAGTTGCTCCTCGTTTCTCGATGTGCACACGTTTGCCAAGAACGGAGGCCAGCTCCCGGAAGTCGATCATGCACGTCGCACCGGCGCTTTCCCAGGCGTCGAGCAGCTTCGACATCCACGACACTCCTTCCAACGCGAGCTCTCGATCGTGGAAGTAGCCCACTACAGGCAGCTCAGCATCGAACCAGTGTGCCGATGGTGCGTCGAGATACGGAGCACACACGTGCGATGTCCAGCAGAAGCGTCCCTCGTTTCGAAGCGCAAGGTGATAGCAGCTCACCAAGTCGAGACCCTCGTCCAGCGTCCGCTCGATGACGTCAAGCGTCCATTGATCTCCTGGACAGATGAGCGTCGTCGGGCGCCCCCCAAAATCGCGCTCGATGGCACGTGCGCCGGCCGCGACGGGGTGCTGCTCCGGCGAAAGAATGGCGATCGCGGAAGCGGCGGAGTGGCCGAGCTCGCGATACCATGTCATGTTCTCGTACCGGTCCGGCGCGCTCGCCCACCGGCGCGTATCAGGGTGCACGTGCGTGAAGCCATGAAGCTCTGCATCCCCGAGACCAGCCTCGCGAATCGCCTGAATCCCGCGAAACTCCGCCACGTAATCGTGAACCGTGTTCGGAAGATGCCCCGCGCGGTCATGGTAGCGAACACGAGGTGACGGATGAACGGCGCCGGCGACGCGCGAGGCCGGATTTCCATCAAGAAAGAGGGTTCCACGCATCGCGTCCCCGTCGTCGACCCAACCGGCAACGTATCCCACGGACAAACGCCCGCGCCTCTTGCGTAGCTCGGCAGCGATCTGCGTCCACTTCCGATTCCCCATCTTCGGATACGACCAGGAGTGCAAGTGTACGTTCTGCGATCCACCTGGATCGTCCATACGCAGCACCAGCGTTCCCTCGAAATCGAGCCATGCGACTGGCGCGGTCGCCCCGTTAGTAAGAAGGTGCTTGAGGAGCGCCGTTCCGGCACCAGCCTCATCGCGTATGCGACTCGGGTGAAAGCCAAGCGTCGCTATAGTTCCGCGGCCGATTCGCCGCGCAGCGATCGCTGGCGCCGTACCCACCGTCGCCCAAACACCAGCTGAGGCATTTAACCGGATTCCATGAGCGGTGACGGCCTGGCGGCACTGCCACTCGCGCAATCTCCCTGGGCCGCTCCACCTGATTTGGCGGCCCGTGAAGCGAGTCGAATCGCGATGCACGCCGGCGAGATCGGCAAGCCCGCTCCCAGCGCTCGCGGCGCGAGACACGACAAGGATATCCTCTTCCTCCAGCAGCCGTGCCACGCGCTCGACGGCTTCGCTTCCCAGGATGTCTGGCTCGCATGCAATTATGATCCATCGAGTGTACCTCAACGCCGGGAACGTCAGGCCACCAGAAGACCCGACGCGAGCGAGGTCGGAATCCCATCCGAGAAACCGGCACAAGGTAAGCCAGTCGAGCGTTTCCCGATCCTCCGGCGGGCGCGCCTCGGGAGGAAGCCATCCGCCCGTCCCCCACACGCGGCGCCGCTCCGCGATTTCGGGTTCGGCGTCCGACGCGACGAGAAGAACGGGCTTCCCGGTAACCTCACGCATGAGTGGCACGCGGCTGAAGCCCCGCTGAACGTCCGGTGGCGTCTGGCGTCATGCCGCGATCCTCGAGAAATGCGCGTAGCTGCTTTCCAACAGCATCCATGGAGAACGCGCTGAGAGCCCGCGCCCGCGCTCGCTCGCCGAGAACCGCGCGGTAAGTTTCGTCGTCGAACACTCTGGCGATTGCATCGGCGAGTGCGGCCGCGTTCTCGCGCGGCACAAGGCAGCCGCCTGACGCTGGGCCATCCGCCAGAATGTCCGCGATTCCCGATACGTCCGTGGCTACCACGGGGAGCCCGCAAGCCATGCCTTCGATTGGCGCAACGGGAAATCCTTCGCGACGTGACGAAAGAACGTACACATCGGCGGCCGAGAGATGATCGCGAATCGTCGACTGGTCGCGGACGTAGCGGTTTATCCAGTGCACTCCGCGAAGATCGCGATCGGCAATCGACCGGCCAAGCTCGGTGGCATCGTTGCCCGTTCCCAGGAGCAGCAGGCGCAGATCGGTGTCCGGCTTCGCGCGACACAGCCGTTCCCAAGCGTCGAGCAGAATGTCCAACCCCTTGATCTGCATCTGCACTCTGCCGTGCCACGCAGCGACCAGCGCATCCCGCGGAATGCCGAGTGCGGCTCGCGCTTCCTCGCGTGGTTTCCCGGTCCACGCGCTGAGATTGAGGGGATTGAAGATTCTGACGGTTTTGTCCGACGAACCACGATATCGTGAGCGAACGCGCTCCCTTTCGCGCGAAGAAGCGATAATCAGGCCATCACATGCGCGAATCGCCGCCGGACGGAGTAACCGCTCGAGCGCGCCAAGAGACCGGTCGCCTCCCTGAAAGCTCCCTACAACGGGAAGCGAAAGGAGACGGCCGATCAGAACGCACCAATCGAAACGCGCGTGCTCGT
This sequence comes from Gemmatimonadaceae bacterium, assembly GCA_013817545.1. Lineage (GTDB taxonomy): Bacteria > Gemmatimonadota > Gemmatimonadetes > Gemmatimonadales > Gemmatimonadaceae > JACMME01. Next base: position 18,417 of record JACDCM010000002.1, read on the forward strand.
AATCCTGACAGATGATCGCACGACAATCAAACCGCTGTAGTTCTCGCGCGAAAGTAAGGACTGGCGTCGCGGCGTACGGCGCCATTTCCCTGAGTACCGCGCAGAACGCTCGGTCGATTCCGCGAACCTCTCCCGCCGCTTCGCTGACAGACTCCGCGTACGGATTCAGAATTCGGCGACGTATAGCCTTATACATGCGCGACGCCGGAAGCACGCGTATAGTCGCGCCAGTGAGCCGATGAACATGAGATTCCGGAACTCGCACTCGAGCCGAAACGCAGAAGAGCACCGTGCGAATGCCGGCCGCGCGTAGGGCTTCGATGTAGCCGAACATCCAACCGCCTGTCATCTCGTCGCGAAACTCGGCGAATGAAACACCGATACTGTCCAGGAAGTCTTCGAGTAGATGAGACCAGTCGACCAAAGCGACGACGGCGTCCGTCCCGTCGCCGTAGTGAGCGCTATACATCGAATTCCGGAAACATGGACAGGAGATGAACTTCTTTCCGCTTCACCAGTTCTTTCGTGGCTGGCGTGTAATACCGCTCCCAGGACTGATCGTGGCGACGACCCTTCCCCTGCGGCAGCACTTTTCCGAAATCACGAACGAAGGCCGTATCCTGGGGATCGTAACCGGCATCGATGAGGAAGTCGTATAACTCTTCATTCAGGCGTTGCGTCATTATGAAGCGCACGTTGAACATTGCTGCTTCGCGCAGATCGCCGCGGCGATCCGGATTTTGCAGCGATTTCAGTACTTTATCGGGCTCGCGGAGATAGTAGCGCACGAATTCCTTGGTCCAGAGACCAATCGCAGCGTCTTCGGAGATTCCCTCGCCCCTTGGTACGAACGCCGCGTTCACAAGCGTTACATACTCGTCAAAAGTGATGTTGGGAAAGCGCGGATACTTCCTGCTGAACTCCGGCACCGCTCGAAAGTGCGGGAGAGCATCGCGTCGCCTCCACCAACCGAACTCGAACTGAGAGACATACAGCTCGTAAGGATTGCGCAGGGTTGCAAGAATGAGTTTTTCCTGCTGCAAGATCGGAAGCTCGGCGCAGGTGCCGTGCTTGTTCTTATGATAGATGAACGTTCCGTATCTGTGTGACCGCGCCACTTCGCGGCGCAGCATGTGCTCGGCACGGAAGCGGAGGTTCCAGTTGACGTTGTAGAGCCGAAAAAAAACCGACGTTACGAAGGTTCCACCGGTTTTCGGTTGATGTACGTACGCGAAGTTATCGGTGAAGAACACGACCCGTCTCGCCTGGCGCGCCGGGCCGAACCGATTGCGTACACCTCTCTATCAATTGCGGCAGCACAAGATTCGCATCGAAATACTCCGCTGCGACCTCGCGAGCGATGCGGCATTGACGCTTGTAGTCCGAATCGATGAGGCGTATACCGTCCAGCGCTTCGTCCAAAGTCGAGAATGGCAATACACCCCCATCCGCATGCAACCACTCGGTAAAGCCCGTGTCCTGTACAAGCACGGGCCGACCGCTAGCAAGATACGCAGCCGATCGCTCGCTGAACCAGCCGCTATGTATAGCGACATAGCCGTGCTTCGCAACACTGAATTCTGCCTTCGAGCCTTCAATGTACTGCTGATAGGTCCACGGGGTTCTTGTTATCTCGAGCGGATCTCGCACATGCCAGCCAGCGCCAGTGAGGAGATCGCGCGGTGCACCGGGGCTGCCGAGCGCGAGCTCGAATTTTGAGTTGGTGCACAGAGGCAGCTTGAGAAACTCACTGAACGACATCGACTTCATTCCAAACCGGCGTCCCCCATACTCGCGCGGCGGATAACTGTCCCACTGCATCACAGTAGTGTACCGGGCGTTGACCGGTCCAGGCGTCACTGGCCAGGCGTCGAGCACTATGGGTTGTCGGGTGGACCACCACGGAAAACCATCGTCGGGGACCGCGGAAAGACCAGTTGGAATGTTCTCTCCAAAGGTGAAGAAAGCAGTATGCTGTTCTGCCAACTTCCGCGCGCGTTCGTCGGACAGATGGCGGATCTGCGTAAAGGCAGGATCCGTGTCCACGAAGGCCCGCCCTGGCACGCACGCCACCCACTCACGTAAGGGGTTCACTCCGGACAGGTTGATGACGAGATCCGCCGTTTCGCATGCGTGGCGCGTGCGTTCTATCGCAGCTCCGTGCCACTTGTCTGCATGTGCATCGTAATAAGCCCACCGGGTTCCCAGGCCGAGGCGGCCGAACGCATCGGCCGCGAAGGCAAGGCCGTATGTTGGATCACTTCCGACGGCATCCTGCGACGGATCATAACACGCCGGATAATCATCACTATCCTCAAGGAAATAGACGTCGTGGCCGAGCCGCTCCAGTCCGAGGACGTATTGGAGATGGTGCCAGGCGAGACCACCTAATGGCCCTCGGACTATGTAGCCGAGTACGATGATCCTGAGGCGCGAAGACGCGTTCACTTGTTCGCGGAGAGCTTCCGGGCTTTATCGCGAACCTCGTTGGTGTCGTCGGCGTCGAGCATGCGAACGATTCGAGCAGGATAGCCGGCCACGACAGCGTACGACGGTACGTCCTCGGAGATGACGGTTTTGCTTCCGACGATGCAGCCCCGTCCGAGCGTCACGCCAGGAAGCACGACAGCATCGAAACCAACCCAGCAGTTATCCTCCAGGTTAACCGGTCGCGGCAGGGCGGCCGCGGGTAGCGGGCGACGCGGGTTATCGATGCTGGCACGCATCGCGGCTCTGCGCTGGATGAGAGTTGTAGGTGGTGCTAACCAGCTGTCTGTAATGACCGCGCCCCAGGAGAGCAGGCAATTGTCCCCGATTCTCACGGACTCGTTACAGATGATGTAGGTACCGTTCAACACAGTATAGGCGCCAACGAATACTTGCCCCTTCGGCCCCACCATAAATGACGCACGATCGTAGGCCCCGCAGAAGTCACCCAGGGTAATGCCCGGCTGGCGTTCGGACATGCAGGCGGCGAATCCGTACGAGGAATCGAGGTAGACGTCGCTGCCGAGCGCCACGTTCTCCGGAATGCCAATAGGAAACCAGTCATCGGGGAGGTGCGTGCGGACTGAGGTCACTCTGAAATAAGGCGAGCAGGATTTCCCTGAACACGCGCTCCCCGCGGCACATCTCGTGTGACAACGGATCCAGGGTCAATAACCGCTCCGGAACCTACGCGCACGCCTTTGAGCACGACTGCGTTAAATCCGATCCACACATCGTCTTCAACTTCCACCGGACGCGATTCAATTGCAGGCCGGTACCTCCGGTCTCCCACGGGTGAGAGGGCTACGGTGTCTGCGATACGAGCCGCGGGTTCGAGCGGGTGAAAATCAGAATCGGCAATCGTGACTCCGCCAGCGATAAGAACGCGCGCACCGATCGTAATCCGCTCGGTGCACACGAGCGATGCATTCGCGACATAACTGTCGTCGCCGATCTCAATTAGCGCGTTCTCACCGGCCGCGAGCGACGTGCGCCATAGCGTCACATTATTTCCCACGCGTAGTCCGATCTGGCCGGCGGCAAAATAGTGCTTGAAGCAAAAGGACGAATCGATCACGACGTTGTCCCCTACCTCGATGTTGGATGGGATGGCGCCGTGATACCAGTCGTCGAGAAGCTGAACGCCGGGCTGGAGCCGTTGTAAAAACGGAGTGTCCATTTCCTGGGCTAGCGTTCCACCTGTTGAAGCAGCTCGGACAGCACGCGGTCGCTCGCGAAAGCCTCTTCGGCAACTCTTCGAGCTGCTATCCCATGCTTGTGCGGCTCCGCGGCGATCCGTCTGAGAGCATCAACGGCGCTGTCTTCGTCAACAAACGCCAGCAAGCCCCAACCTGTTGGCAGGTGTCGGGACCAACCCGTATCCTGCGTAACGACCGGGCGACCGGACGCCAGATAGCAAGCTGACCGGCAAGAGAACCAACCCGTTCGCGCTTTCACGTAAGTCTCTTTTGCGACTGAAAACTCGCCGCATGACTCATTAATAAAATCGCGGTAGGCTATCCAGTCGGGCGCGACTATTCCCGGATCAAGCACTTGCCAACCACGCCTGGTTGCTTCGGTGGCAGGAAACGCGGCGCCCGTTGTTTGTCCCGTAGCCACGGCCAGACTCAACTCGGGGACGCGAGCGGGCAGCGACATGAAGCGTCGGAATTCCACGTCCTTCTGTCCCCAGCTCTGCCCGTCATAGTCAAGTGAACGCGCCGCCGCCCAGTTCATCACGGTGGTGTAGGACGACCGTGTGCTTGAAGGCGGCGGCGTTGGAACCCAGTGGTCAAGACAAATCGGCTGACGCGTTGGGAGCCACGTAACTCCGCACGACGGAATTCGACAGTCCGGTGCTCCAGCATTCTCACCGAAAGTGAAATGATGCGTATGACCGTGGATGATTTCGCGCATCGCCGATTTCCCGGGTGTGAAAGCTTCCTGAACCTCGTACTGGATCTGCGTAAACATTGGGTCGGAGTCTATCAGCACTCGAACCGGAATTTCGTGATACTCGTCAGTGAGCGAGGTTGCACATGAAACATTCAGCAGCACGTCAGCCGTCGCGAGAATGTCGCGAACTGAGGAATTGGGCATTCCGAAGCAGTGACCGGACGCCTGGTCGCGATAGGCCCAGTTGCGCGAGAACCCGAAAAAATCCATCACCGACGCCACATGCGCGACGTTGGCGCGGCAATCCGCTCCCGTAAGATCATTGGTCTGATAGACTGGCCACAGGCGGGTATCTTCGATGTAGTAAACATCGTGACCCAGCGCCGCGAGGCCAAGAGGGTACTGGATGTAGTCCCACGTTATACCGCCCGCTGGCAAAAGGCCGAGATATCCACCGACTACGATCCGCAAGCAGCTAGTTCCAGGTGGTTATGTGAGAATCTCGAGCCGGAGTGTTCTCATCTCAGCGATCCTCAACGACGCTAGTGACGTCGGTGCTGCCAACGTGATCAAGTCCAAGCTCTCTTTCCACGCTATACGGACTCAGGAGGCTGGACGCTGCTCCGACTCGGCTGTCAGTCGCTTCAAAAAGCGGTAGCGTGAGCGGCGTGCTCACCTTCTTTTCAGGCATTCCTATCCGGATTTCGTAAGGCGCAGCGATTGATGCATGCGCCCCGAGCACTGAGAGATCTGAGATCAAAATCTCATCGTAGATCTCCGCGGCTGGCTCAACAATCTCCACCGGGTGCTCGTGCTCGGAGCCTTTAACATTCCACTTCTCGGCTGCTCGACTGAGGGAGCGCTTCACAACCGCCATCGCCGCCCCACATTCCTGCAGCGCGCGAAAGGCAAAGGCCACTGTGCCAAGCGTGAGAGCAGTACCTGAGATCAGCGAACCCGCCGCCACGGCTCCCGCCGCGGAAAGAGTGACTGGAGCCATGATTGCCAGAGCGAGGGGCGACAGCCTCGGCCAGCACTTGAAGAGAAGAAGTTGTTTTCCTCCGCCGTGCTCCTCGCTCGCCATTCGAATGCGCACGGCTCCAAGGGTGCCACCGCGTATCGCGAAGTCCCACCGATCGAAATGCCCGCCTGGCTGAACGCTTATGCGGACTTCTCGGAGCATTGCGTCGACGAGAGTCAGGCGCTCCTCGGGAGACTGCCAACGCTCCGACCATATGCTTTCATGTCGTGTAAACGGAAGCGCCATGTCAGCTTCGCGCGACCAGCGTAATGGATGGAGACCATGCCGAAGCCGGCCATACAACCGTCCCAGCGGTTGAATAACAGTCAAAAACGCAGTGAGTGCGTACATCTTGAATCTGGTCCATCTCAATGCCGGTGCGCTCGGAAAGGACGCCTCACGCGAGGCTAGGACTGCCTGCCCGAGTGAGAGCGCGATTGCTCCCACAAGGAATGGCAGAGCGTAACGTAGTGGTGTCCAATCAGCGCCGAGCGTCGTCAGAAACGCCAGAAGCGCTACCAGCAGATACCATTCCGGCATGGTGGAAAGTGCCCATAGTGTTCCCGAAGAGGGTTGGTAGAGCGACTGGAACGGGGCGCTTCCCCATGTGCCATGGTATACAAAGCCGCGGCGCCGCTCAATTGCCTGATGCAGCCGGTGCCCGTACAACCGACCACCCCAGCGGACATGGCCGAGGGAGTTGTACCTCTCAGGCCAACGTTCCTCCAGTAGTGCCTCCGCCTTGCCGTACCCTTTCTGTTGCCGCCAGTACGTTCTTACGGAATTGCGGCGGTGATGCCAGACGAAGGCGGCAGGGCAGAAGCCAATCGTGCGTCCAGCTTCATGCAGCCTCCAGCAGATATCCACGTCGTCACCGGCGGTACGAAATCTCACGTCAAATCCACCGATCGCCTCCAGCTCGGCACGGCGGAAGGCCATGTTACAGCCCGGAATGTGTTCTGCCTCCGTATCAGACAAAAGGACGTGGATCGGACCGCCAGGCGCGTTGGCAACGCACTCCGCGATCATGCCATCACCCGGCGGAGGGATGTTGTGGCCTCCGATTGCGGCGTGACTGGAACGGCCGAAACTGTCAGCCAGATACATGAGCCAGTGAGAATCGGGACGCGCATCATCATCGGTGTAGGCGATAATCTCTCCCGTCGCCGCTGCGAGACCGGTATTGCGAGCACTCGAAAGGCCTTCGTTGCGCGTGGTAATTACCCGCGCATTGTACTCGGCGGCGATTGCGGCCGTTGCATCCGTCGACCCGTCATCGACAACGATCACTTCATAGCGGGGGTAGTTGAGCCGTCCGACGCCATCGAGACAATCGCGAATGGTGCGAGACCCATTGTATGTACAAATGACTACCGATACGAAGGGCCACTCGCGAGTAATCGCGAAGGGAACGGAGTCCAGCGCAGTGCTTACTGCCTGTAGTGCTGGCTTGGGGTTTCGCAGCCGATCTGTCAGACCGAAATCCCAATCCTCAATGTCGTGCCCGCCACGATGCCACTCGTCAGTCCAACTGAACACAAACAAGCCCGCGCAACCCGCCGAGAAAATGTTGCGCACCTGCGATGCCAAAACGCTCGCCTGAGCGTGTGTGCCGTTGCGGCGGCTATCGAGCCCGACCTCAGCGAGCACAAGAGGACGGTCGCCCGCAATGTTTTGCAATCGCGCAAGGTACGACTCGAGACGCTCCTCGGATTCGAGGTACACGTTGAAGCAGACAAAATCCAGAAAGGGAAGGACCAGATATTCTGTTGAGGGATAGTTCACGTATGTAACGAGCGCCTCAGGATCTTCGGCCTTTGCCGCGATACAAAGACGCTTGATGAAATTCTCGACGCGTCTCCGTCCCAGCCAACGCACGATTGAAGCGGGAATCTCGTTCCCAACCGCATAGGCGAGAACCGCGGGATGTGCAGCGCAGGCACGCACTCCTTCACGCACACGCACTATTATGGAGGCCGCGCGGTTTTCGTCGGCGAGAAAATCAATGTGCTGCTCCCACGGTAATCCTACGAGCACCCGGAGGCCGTTGCGTTGGGCGCAGTCCAGGAGCCAGCGGGGAGGCACTGTATATGTGCGCACAGTATTGAAGCCGTTATGCCACATCGCAGCAAAGTCGCGTTCGACAATGTCCGCGGATGGATAGTCCAACCCCTCGGAATCCGGGCGGAACGTACCGTAGGTGACGCCTCGCACGAACCACTTTCCGCAACCCGTGGAAATAAATTTCCCTTCGATTGCTGGCATAAACGCCGGCAGAGGGGCCGTCGGCCCGTCCCACGTGTAAGTCTGGAATGGCTGGTCAAGCGGGGTTTCAATCACCCTGGGCATGCGTTTCCTCTTGTTTCGATCGGGAATGCGGGGATCGCCAAAAAATCAGGGGAGCGCGTCGTGATCGCGGCGACCTAAACTGAAAATGTTGCGGAACCTGGGACTGCGGCTGGGGAGACGAATGTGGCTGACCAAAGTGGCGCTTTTCGGGCAGTACAGTCAACCGACAAGCCGCATGGGAGGCTGAGTTGTAAATGTCGACATTCCTGGAGACACTTGCGCGTAAGGGCCGAGGGGAAGGCCCCGAAGCGAGGCGAGGGAGTTGCCCAGCAGACTACCGCACGAGAGCGCTCAGATTGAAAGTGGTAACAGACTGCGGATGTTTGGTGAAATCGGGGCGACCAGATTTGAACTGGTGACCTCCTGCTCCCAAGGCAGGCGCGCTAACCGGGCTGCGCTACGCCCCGTGAACGGTCAAAGCTAGTGGACTGTGACAGAAAAACCAGACGGCAGTCGGTGCCGGCCTGGCGACATAACTTCGGCTGGGCAAACGGCGCACTCGCGATCAGGTGCCACCAGCATGGTTTGTCGTGCTCTAGCCGTTGCCGGATTCAGGCAAGGGCGAGCCAGCGAGCAGCGCCCGAAATGCCCGTCCGCGATGACTCACCACTTCCTTGGCTGGGCCATCTGCCTCCCCGAATGTCATGCCGAGATCGTCGGACTCGAACAGTGGGTCGTACCCGAATCCCAAAGTTCCGCGAGGTTGCGTAAGGATGCGCCCATGCGTTTCGCCTCTTGCCACCCGTTCTCCGGAGCCATCGACCCAGGCAGCAGCGCACACGAAGCGAGCCCTGCGATCGTCGCTGAAGCTCAACTGAGCCAGCAGCTTTGCATTGTTGGCGTGGTCCAGAGCCATGCCGGAAAGGTCAGCCCGCCCACTCCAGCGCTTGCTCCTTACCCCGGGCTCCCCTCGCAAAGCTGCAACCTCCAGCCCGGAATCGTCGGCGACAGCCTCGATTCCGCTGAGGTGAAAAAAGTATCGCGCTTTGGCGATGGCATTTTCCTCGAAGGTACTGTACGACTCGAGAGCGTCTTCATCCGAGCTTTCAGGCAGGCCTGCATCCATGAGGTCCCGTACGCCAATGCCTGCCCTGGCGAACAGCGGGCGAAGCTCCCGAAGCTTCCCCAGGTTTCTGGTGGCAAGCAGGACCGCTCGATTCATCCAGCCAACGTCGCCCTTTGCAGGCCGTCCAGTTCCGCGATTGCAGACGTCGCAAGGTCAAGTAGACGGTTGAGTGCGTCGCGATCGAAGGTTCCGTGCTCTCCCGTACCCTGCACTTCAACGAAGCGCCCTTCGCTCGTGCAGACGACGTTCATGTCGACTGCCGCGCGCACATCTTCGCCATAATCGAGATCCACCATGGGCTGGCCGTCGACGATTCCGATGCTCACGGCGGCTACCCTGCGCCGGATGGGAGAGACCGCGATTTTTTTTTCACGCACCATCCAGTCAAATGCGTCCGTAACGGCGATGCACGCTCCCGTGATGGAGGCCGTGCGTGTTCCGCCATCGGCTTGCAGCACATCGCAGTCGATCTTGATGGTATGTTCGCCGAAACGAAAGTCGTCCAGCATTGCGCGAATGCTTCGGCCGATAAGCCGCTGGATTTCCTGCGTGCGTCCGCCAATCTGCTGCCGTTCACGCGTCGTGCGAGTGTGCGTCGCGCGAGGAAGCATGGAATACTCAGCCGTCAGCCAGCCTTCTCCCTTGCCTCGACGCCAGCCGGGCACCCCCGTCTCGACGGATGCGGTACACAGCACGCGTGTGGACCCAAATGAAATCAAGCAACTTCCTTCAGCGTAGGGGGCCGCGCCGCGCTCGAGCCTCACGGCTCTGAGTGCCTCAGGCGGCCGTCCCACGCGAACAGATGACTCAGACGGTACCACGCATCCTCTTGATTATTGAAGTAGTTGACTGGCCGGGCGTGAGTGGAATGACCACCACTTCGCCACCCCAACTTTCGACATCCTGCCGCCCCACGATGGTCTCCGGCGAGTAATCTCCTCCCTTGGCCAATACGTCGGGCTTGAGGACGCGGATAAGCTCGAGAGGGGTTTGCTCATCGAAGATTGCGACGGCATCGACCGCTTCGAGCGAAGCGATAACGTATGCGCGATCATCCTGACGGCGCAGCGGGCGCTCAGGTCCCTTCAACCGGGCGACCGAGGCGTCGCTGTTCACACCAACCACGAGTGCATCGCCTTTCGCACGGGCGCCGGATATCACATCGATATGTCCGGGATGCAGGAGATCAAACACTCCGTTCGTGAAAACTACCCGGCCTGGTACGGATCCCCTCCACACGCGCGCGGCCTCCCACGACATCACTTTTTCGCTTGGATGACGGACGTTCAAAAAGTCCTCTCCACGCGTGGCGTGAAGGAAATCTCACGGACGAGGAGGGGCAGCTCCACGATCTCCACATAAGCAGCGGCTATGGAGATTCCAACACGGGTTCGTCGGACCTGGATGCGCCGGGCGCCCTCCGGCAGCCCGATGGAATCCGCCTTGGCTCGAAGCGCAGCCACTATCTGCCGGTCCGAGCGCTGCAGCGCGAATCGCACCTGCTGACGCATGGCGTCTTCGAACTTATAGGAGCGCCAATAGGCCTCTCCGACGTTGAAACCGAAATAAGCAATCGCGACTACGAGCAGGAGTCCGAAGAGGCAGCCGAGATTGGTCCTGCCCCGGCGCAATCTCCTTACCACTGCGACTGTGCCCCCGCTATGACATCACTGACGATCTTTTCGACCGCCTGACGCCTCCCCTCGACTTCCGATCGCTCCTCGTATTCGCCGTCCGCGCGGAGAGCCTTGCGGGACCATAGCTCGCGACCGGAACTCTGTTCGATGATCTCTATGTCCACCACGATCTGCAGCCTGCGACGCGCTGTGTTGGCCTGTGCGGGGTCGGCGCTATAGCCGATCGGTATGTCGACGTCATACCGAAGTATGCGCCCGCGGACGACAGCATCCGCCCTTGACTCGGGAGCACTACGGAGACCGAGCCTGCTTTCGATCTCGCGTCGCATTCTCTCGAGAAGCTCGCGCTGCAGGGTCGTGGCTGGTGTCTCATTGTCGAATGGGAGGATGGCGATAGTCTTGATGTTGGGCGGCAAGCCACCACCCGCGAAGCCGTAGGGAAAGCACGCCGACGCGAGCAACACGGTGAGGGAAAGAACCCGGCATCCACGAGTATTCCTCACGCTTTGGCGGAGGAGATGCCACACGGATCTCGGCGATATCAACATTTGGGACTCAGTGCACTAGCGAAAAATGGCAGCATCGAAGTCCGCGGTCGTGTCGGTCCGGATTACAGTAATCCCGAGTGTTCGGCGCGCGACCGGATTCTGGTATCGTGCCCCACCCACGCTGTCGCGCACTACCCACTCCCTGAGACGATCGCCGTCAATCCTTTCCAGCCGGCGCAACTCCCCCCCCGCAAAAGCAGAACGCCAAACAGGATCTCGTCCAATCTCGGCACGCAAGGTCTCGCCGTCCAGACGGACGACGGTATCAGCCGATGGTGGAACACTCAGTCTACCGAACGTTGCCCACAGCAGTGCTGGTGGTGGAAGGAAGCGGGCCATAAGGTTCATTCCGGGAATCCGCACTCTGTCTCCGATCAGAATCGCGCGTCCCCCTCCAAGCCCGCCGTCCAGGAAAAAATCAATCCGTGCGCTGTCGGGTCCAGCGATACGGGCCACCCCGTCACCGCGCATGCGCATGTCGGGATCGGAGTACGTCCACCGAAAAGTGACGCTGCTGTGCCCTGCAGGCAGGTCAGTCAAGGGAAGAGTAACCTTGGCGGGCGTGCCGGACAGCGGCGGGGCGTGGGGAGCTCGAATACAGCCAAGGGCCAAAAGACCCGTCAGTCCGTGAAAGAGCGCCGCGCACGTCCGCCGGCAGAGTGTTGCATAACGACTGCGTCTGACCGTGCCCGCATCCTTGCGCAACACGCTGCTCATCCCGGCCCCGGCGCAGCCACGATGAACGCACCTCGCGCCTTGCCGTACAAAGCGCACTGGCGGTCTCGGCGCTAACAACCGTTGGAACTGAATCAATTAGTAGTTGTATCCGATAAAGAAGTCCACAAATCGGCGTCGATAGAACTCCCGCACAGCCGGGTTGGTATCATTGCCATTGAATGAATAGCGGCGCCCGACGTCCAGGCGAAGAACAATTCCCGGGATTAGTGCCATACGGAAGCCCACACCGCCCGAGCCCAATACGCGATTGTCGTCGAAATCCTCGTAAAACGCCTGGCCTGCATCGGCGAAGAAGGCACCCTGAAGCTGGGGAAATCGCACGACTCCAAAAGGAAAGCCAAATGCTACAAAATTGGCGATCGGAAATCGCCACTCCGTATTGGCGAGCCACGCGCGAGTGCCAGCGATTGAGTAGCGAGGATAGCCACGAAGCATCCACGATCCCGCAAGCTGCACAGCTCGAGGCCGGTTGCCTTCCGACACGTACCCGAAGAGGCGGAGCGCCACGGCACCCTGCTGCGAAGTCCGTATGTACTTCCGAACGTCACCCGTGCCCGTCCAGTTCTCGAACACGCCGTGTGATAGATCGCTGACTACGCCGCCCGTGAGATTCCAGCGCATGCCGTCGATGGGACCGGTATTCAGCCAAAGAGAGTTGTCCCCAACCACGCTAAGAAAGTTGCCTGTGAGAACTCCGGTGCGTTGGCGCGGTCCCCGCACCAGCGTATTACCAAAGTCGTCGCGATCGGAGCGCTCAACACTTACCTGTCCCTCGACGCGAGTAAAACGCGAAAGCGGATACCGGATCGCGCCGTATGCGCCGACGCTGGTTTCTCTGTACAACTCGAAGTCCCTGATCCCACTTTCGAAGAATGTGCCGGCTACGCGGAAAACGCCCGCGCCCCAGTTCACGCGCTGCGACTGGTTCAGGTAGAAAACGTTTGCGTTGATGTTGCTGAGAAAATCGCTCGCGCTTCCAGCAGACTGAAAAGCGGCCAGGCTGATAGCGATGAGGTGATCACCCAGCAGGTCGCTGATCACTAACTCGCCGCCCTGAACGTTTCCTACACCTGGCGAACTGGTGGAGCCTCCCGCCGCGAAATCGAGTGCGTAGTCGGGACGATACCTGCGCGACTCAGCGCTTGCCGCACGCAAGTCGTCCAGCTCACGCCATCTCCAGAGTGCGGAAGAGTCGGTTGCCGCGAGAGTGAACGCTGGCGACGCAGTCTGGCTATCGGGACGCAGCGTATAAATCGACCAACTCAGCTTGCTGAATCCCGAGATCGCGATGCGGTCATCGCCCGGAATCGGCGCGGGATCGAAAGCCCCGCCGTCCAACTGCGTCACACGCCGGCCCGCGCCGAGCGTGTCAACCTCGTAAAGATTGAAGGTGCCGTCTCGGTCACTGGAGAAAAGGATTCGACCTCGTTCCGAATCCCACCGCGGCGTTTCGTCGCGCCACCGCCCCGAAGTCAAAGGGGTGACCACGCTCGTGCTAACGTCGATCTTATAGATGTTGGCAGTGCCATCGTCACCGCCAACAGAGCGGTCGGAAGAAAACGCGATCGACTGCCCGTCCGCGATCCATGTGGGATCGAGGTCTTCATACAGGTCGTTGGTGAGCCTGGCGAGCTGCCCAGACGCAATATCCAGCAGATACAAGTCGGAAACGCCGCCCGTGCTCAGTCCGCTAAACGCTACGCGGCGCCCATCGGGTGACCATGATGGGCTGAGTACGGACACCAATGAGTCGAACTGATAACGCCCGACCACGCGATCCTTGGCGATATCCCAGAACACCAGCGCGTCACGATCGCCAAACTTGCTTCCAAACGTGAGCACACCGTTTCGCGAATCGATACGGGAGAAGAATTCGTGGAAGGACTCGAACTCCGGAGTCCGCTCACCCGCGACGACGACGCGTGCCTTCCTGCGGCCGTTCAAGGGAACGCGGTAAATGTTGGTGTAGCCGCTACGCGGGGATAAATAGGCGATCTCCGTCGCCGTGTCGCCGCGCTGCACGGCGACCGGCTTTACTGCAAGATCCGCGAGCTTGACTGCCGCGACACCGACCGGCGTACGTCCGGCAACAGAGGGGTAGAAACGTTGTCTCAGCGCGAAATGCCATTCTTCGGTGAGGCGCTCAGCGCTTCTTCCGTACACCCCGAGCAATGCGTCGTCGAAAGACGAGTACTTCCACAAGGTTTGATAGAGAAGATTGATGCGCCACTCGCCATACCGACCCGCGAGAAAGTGGTGCAGGTCGCCGCCCAGCGGATAGGCTAGCGGGCTGTAGGTCGCGTTAAGCTGGCTTATCGTGGGAAGGTTGGCGTTCAACGTGAGATCTCGCACAACCATGTTGTCGCGCGAATCCTGAGGAGATGACAGGTACTCCGCGAGTCCTTCAGTCCACCAAAGCGGTAAACCCGGCCGGCGAGCTCGCGGGTACAGGGAGAACGATCGTTCCGCCATGGAGAGCTGGAAGACGTGCACCATCTCATGTCGTAGCGTGTGCCGGAACTCGGAGTAACTCCCCCTGAACGGCATGGTTACGCGTTGCTTGAGGAAGTCAGTTACGCCAAGAATTCCCTCAGGCGGTACAAACGGTAGAACGTTGGTCTGCTCGAAATCGGCGTGCGACGCGTACACGATCAGCGGTATGCGCCGCCGAATGTGGTGGTTGAGGCGGACCTCGAGTGAATCGTAACTGTCTTCAGCGTAGCTCAGCGCCACCCTGGCGATCGCCTCTTCGGCAGGATAGTAGTAGACGTCGACATGCAAGCCCTTCAATACGTGCCAGTCGAAGTCATGATATTGAATCTTGTTCTTCCCGAAGGCGCCAAACTGCGCCTCTACGCGCCATCCGAAAAGCGCTATTGCGAGTACGGGGAGAACTCGAAGGAGTTGCGCCAGCTTCGTCATCGAATGCGAACCTGCAGAATGCGATCACCCTGCACGAGGGCGTCGAGCACCTCGAAACCGTCGAGGATGCGTCCGAATACCGTGTAGCCGCCGTCCAGATGCGGCTGGGGAGAATGTGTGATGAAGTACTGGCTGCCGCCGGTATCCGGGCCTGACAGCGCCATACCCACCGCGCCGCGGCCGTACCGACGCCTGTTCAGCTCATCACGTATCGCATACCCCGGACCGCCGTTTCCGTCACCACGGGGGTCGCCATCCTGCGCCACGAAATTCGGGACGACTCTATGGAACTGCACATTCCTGTAGTAACCCGCTCGAGCGAGCGAGGCGAAGTTATCCACCGTGAGAGGCGCATCGATGGAAAAAAGCTCGACCGTCATTGCCCCGCGTTCTGTCTGGATTGTGGCGCTTAGTGGCCTGCCCGCCAGCGCGGGAAGTAGCACCGAGCGAACTTTTCGCTGATACCAGTCCAAACGCCGCCTGCCTGGTGGAGCCGCGATCCAGCTTGAAAAAATCGATGATTCAAGAGCCTCGGCGCGCACAAGCGGATCGTCGGATGGCTTGAGCGCTTGCACCATGGCACGGACCGAATCAGGAAAATTGGTGCTATCGCGCTTCCATGCCGCTGCCAGGTACCGAACAGCGGCAATTCGCGCGTCGTTCAACGAATCGGCAAGTGCCCGCTGGTAGCTGGCGAGTATTCCCGGTGTCTCAGCCGCGGATGCGCGCGATCCGAGTGCTTGAAGAACTGTCGCGCGAACGTAGAAATCCGGATCATTCAGGGCCGGAACCAGGATCTGATTTCTCCATGCAAATCTGCTCGAGTCCGCGTACGTGGCGAATGCGGTGTACGCCGCCAGCCTGACGCGCCCGTCAGCGTCTCCCACATGTGGCAGCGCATTCTCCAGAAGCGCTGAGGACGAGCGCGCGCTCCCGCCCGCTTCTGCCGCCGCGGCTCGATAGCGCCAGTCCGCGTGGCTGGCCCAACCGTCCGCGCTGGCGGGGCTGAGAGCGGGAAGCATCGCGCCGGCGCGAACGGCCGAGACGAGCAGGCTGCGCCGATACATGAATGCGGTATCGGCATTCCACGCACTTATCCAGACCGAACGCTGCGGGGGCAATACTGTTCCGAGTATCTGCGCTGTGGCGATGCGAACATTGGCGTCTCTATCGGCAGTGAGAGCGACCACTGCTGTAGTTGCTGCGCTGCCGTAACTCGCCAATGATCTGACCGCGTTAATCCGGACATGGGCGCTGCTATCCCGCGCCAGCGTGTCGAGAGCGCCGAGCGCTTCGGCCGCAAGCGAGTCGCCCGTTGCTGAACGACCCAGCGCACGCGCCGCTAGCGCACGCACTGGCGCGCTCTCATCTCGTGCCGCGTCGAGCATGGCACGCACTCCCGCCGGCGCGAGAGTTCGAGACACCGGATAGGCCGCGCTCCAGCGAATCTCGGCATTCGAATGTCTGAGAAAGGGAATCAGCTGGGCAACGGGAACAGGTCTCAGCTTTGCTGTCGCAAGAAGAAGGGACGCGAGCACCGGCTCCGGGAGCGCCGCTTTACTCAGCGCATCCTCGATTGCTGCGCGAGACGGCGCACCGATCTGGCCAAGTGCCCATGCGGCCTCAACGGCAACGCTCTGTCGTCCGCCGAGTGCGCCTGTCAGAGCAGGCACCGACGCGGTGTCGCGAAGCAGGCCAAGACTATAAGCGGCGTTCGCGGCCACAGCGCTGTCCCCGTCGGCCAGGAGTGAACGCGCCAAATGATTGAGAGTGCGTCCGCTTACCTGCCCAATTGCCAGGGCCGCCGCCGCGCGAACACTCGGCGTGCTTGCGGCGAGTGCCTGGCGCACGAGCAATGTGTCCATCGCGCGAGTGTCCGCCATTTGCAGCAGACGTGCATGCGCGACAACGGCGTCGTCCCCGAGCAATTCGCCGTCGGCAGTTGGTCGTAACCGGGCACAACCGCCTACCAGCATCGCACCGCCAACCAGTAGCGCGATACCCTGGATCCGACCTAAGTATCGCGTACCGTAACTCAGGGTATTCCCGCGCACGTCCGTACACCTTTCCCCGCGGCCGGGCGAGCCCTGCTTAGTCCGCCAAACCAGGGCCGAGAGATTCCCGCACGTCGCGAGGAATGGTGACAACACTTCCAGTTGCATCGATGGAAATGAGTTTTGTGCGCGCCGAGGCGAGGCGCCCGCCCGTTTCGGCATTCGAAATGACATACGCAAAGGTAATCGTCCGCGACCCTACGGACTCAAGGGTCGTCACGACGCGGATAAGATCGTCGTATCGAGCGGCTGCGTGATATCGCACGGAGGCTTCAGCGACCGCGAGCGTGGACCCATCGCTCTCCAGATCGCGATACCGCTTGCCCAGAGCTCGCAGATACTCCGTCCGGCCAATTTCGCACCATACCAGATAATTGGCGTGATACACAACACGCATCTGGTCCGTTTCACTGTAGCGGACGCGGAGCTCCACCGTGTTAGCGCGATCGCTCACTTGGGCAGGAGGTTCATCGCACGCGCTCTATCGCGCGCACTTGGCGTCAGAATTGCGCCAGGCGGAATCTGCTGGCCGCTTCGCGCGATTGCGAGCACGTCGCGCTCGGTAACAAGCGGGCGGCGTTGCTCCGCCGGACGCCGCCAAGCCAGAACCGTAGCGCGGTCTCCCGTTCGCACTCCAGTGGCCAGAGACTCATCGGCGTCCAGATGGAGCTCGGTGGCGTGCTCCTTCCCTGAACGCACAAGAACGCCGTGCAATGTCGCGGCGCGGGAGCCCGTTCCACACCGAATGTCCAGCTGATCGCCGTTATGAAGCCCCCAGCGTTTGGCGTCCTCCGGTGAGAGGTGGAGATGCCGAGCGGCGATGATGACACCGCGTTCCAGCATCACCTGCCCCGCCGGACCAACCAGAGTAACCCCGCCCGCGGAATCACCAAGCGATCCGCTGGCCTTTACGGGTGGAGTGATGCCCAGTATTCGCGCGTCGGAGAAGGCCAACTCCAACTGCGTTTCCCCACGCGCTGGTCCAACGATCCGCACTCCTTCGATCCGCCCCTTGGTACCGGTGACGGTGACAATCTCCTTTGCCGCAAACTGTCCGGGTTGCACGAGTGCGCGCTCCTCGGTCGGCGCTGCGCTTCCAAAGAGCGTGCGGAAGTGTGTTGGTGAAAGATGCACGTGCCGATTGGAAACTCCGATCGATACTTCGATGCTGGCCGCAGCCTTGGGCCGATCACGCCACGCGCGCGGGGAGCGTCCAGCCGCCGAGTGAGGGGGCCTGGAATCCTGGCCAGCGGCCGCGGCACGGGTTGCTCGCGTCAATTCCGCGGTTGAGACGCGGGCCTGCGGCTCGCTCTTGGAGGACCGTCCGGGAGCAACGTCATCAAGCGATTGGGCGGATCCGGCCCAAACCGGCAGCGCGCCCTCACGTGACCCAAGGTCTGGTCGAACGGGAACGGGAAGCCACGTGCCTGCCGCCTCGCCGGGTGAGCGCTTGCGCTCCCGGAGTAGTGCGTCGGCAATGATGGTTGCCAGCCGGTCGAGTTCCTCTTCCGTCACTTGACGCGATTCCGAAAGTCTCGCAGGAATTCATCGACAATGCGCTGCACGTCACCCGCCGCCAATACAGCTGAGTCACCACCCTGGGAGGGAGGAATGACGGTGCGCGCCTGTGTGAGCGTCCGAGAGAGACTCCCCGCAGTCGCCAGCCGCAAGGGATCGCCGTACGGCCGGATCTCCATTCCCATTCGCTTGATGTTGATGAGGTGGAGTGGTGTGATGTTGTCGGACGTGCTGCTGCCGCCCCACGCACCCGGGCCCAGAGTCATTGCCGGAGCAAATCCGGTGGTGTAGCCTACCGCACCGAGCGCCACATTGCTGTTGACGACGATCCTGAACGCCGGCTTTTCAAGAAAGAACTGCTCGATCACGTGATCATCCTGACTGTGGATACCGAGAGAGTGTCCGACGCCCCCATGACGGAGCAGTTCGATTGCGCGCTGACAACAACGTTCCCAACCGTCTTCCACGTAGAATCCGAGTACGGGACACAGCTTCTCACGACTGAGCGGATCTTCGCGCCCAACTTTCTGGAGATCGACCACCAGCAGCTTCACTCCTGTGGCTACCTGGAAACCGGCGAGCTTCGCGATCGCTTGCGGTTGCTTTCCAACAACGTCGGGGTTGATTCCCTTTCCGCTCGGTGGAATCATCACTCGCTGGAGCGCCAACTTCTCCTCGGCTGAGCAGAAGTGAGCGCGTTCCGAACGAAAAGCATCACGAACTGCTTTCTCTATCGGGGCATCGCAAATGCACGAGTTCTCAGCTGAGCACAGGACACCGGCGTCGAACGTTTTGCCATCCACAACGTCGGCCACCGCTTTGGCTATCTTCGCCGTGCGCTCGATAATCGCCGGAACATTGCCGGGCCCCACACCGTACGCGGGCTTTCCCGAACTGTACGCGCTCCGCACCATATCACTTCCGCCGGTGGCCAGTATTACTGCAGTCTGCTTGTGCCGCATTAGCGCCTGCGTCCCCTCGAGCGTCGGCTCTGTCATGCAGTTAACGAGTCCGGCTGGTGCACCGGCGCTTACCGCAGCAGCCTCCAACACCTTCGCCGTTTCAACAGTGCAGCCTTTGGCGCGTGGATGCGGCGACATGACGATGGCATTGCGAGCCTTGATCGAGATAAGTGACTTGTAGATTGCCGTCGAAGTGGGATTCGTCGTCGGAATGATCGCGGCGACAACCCCCATCGGAACGGCAAGCTCCTTCATCTTTCGCTTGGCATCCTCGCGAAGAATGCCGACAGTCTGAAGTGGGAGGATGTAGTCGAGCAGTATTTCCGAGGCGAACTTGTTCTTGATAATCTTGTGCTCGTACACGCCCATTCCGGTTTCGTCGACAGCCAGCCTGGCAAGCCGAGAGGCATTACTGGACGCTGCGTTCGCTACGGCGCGCACGATCCGGTCGACAACTTCCTGCGATACGTTGGCAAAAGCCGCCTGTGCGGCGGCAGCGCGAGCGACCTGATCGCGCGCTTCCTGAATGCTGCGGAGATCGGCGTCCACCGGAGGCCGCTACTCGTTGAGCGACCGGAACGCCTTGAGTAGCTCCTCTCGGCCGGCGCGCGCGACATCACGCCCTTTGATTGGGAAAGCCGGAATGCGGCGCGCTTCGGCTCGCAATTCCACAACGCGCGCCTTGTCGAGGCGCTCTGTGCTGAATCGTTCCTTGCCCGGGGCAGCTTTCGTTGGCGCTGCCGCGTCCTCTTCGTCGCCTTCGATTGTGTCGAGTTGAGGGTGCGGCCGCGGGATCACGTGCGAAGACACGAGCTGTCCAACTCTGGTAGCAGCGGCGGCGCCCGCGTCCACTGCCGACTTGACGGCCGCGACATCGCCGCTGAACATCACGGTGACCAAACCCGCGTCGGCGCGTTCGCTGCCCAACAGGCGCACATTCGCAGCCTTGCACCCAGCGTCGGCAGCTTCGATGGCACCAATCAGCCCCCGGGTTTCAATGAGCCCGAGTGCACGATCGCTCCAGCTCATGATTTATTACTCCGGGCCGCCGCCCGCGGGCAGTATTATGTCCAGGTCATTGTGTGGACGCGGAATCACGTGCACGGAAACGAGCTCACCAACGCGCTCGGCGGCCGCGGCGCCAGCATCGGTCGCGGCCTTCACGGCCCCGACATCCCCCCGGACCATTACCGTGACGTATCCTCCGCCTACCTTCTCCTTGCCTACCAGGCGGACATTCGCCGCTTTTACCATGGCGTCGGCTGCCTCGATAGCGCCAACCAAACCCTTCGTCTCAATCATCCCAAGAGCATTCTGGGGCATGCTTCCTCCA
>JACDCM010000383.1 GCA_013817545.1 Gemmatimonadaceae bacterium
GCGCGATAGCTGAATACGATTTCAGCAGGGAGACGCTTGACTACGACTTCTCCATTGGCGCCAGCTGTCGCGCGCAGACCGCCCACTGTCACTCCAGCCGCGCGCTCGGCGAGCGGGGCGCTTACGACAATTCCGCCCGGAGGAATTCGCGCCGATCCGTCGAGCCTGACTCTGACGTCGCGCCCCGTGCGCTGAATGATCACATCGATGGAACCGTAATGAGTGCGCAGACCTTCGATTGCTACGCCCGGCTGTTCGCTGACCCAGTCCGGACTTATTCCAGCTCCGACGACGAGCGACGAGTCGCTCTCCCGCTCGAATGCGAACATGTCGAGCACCGATCGAATGAAATCGGACCCGACCCACGTATGCGGCATGTCTCCGATGAACTTCGGAGTCTTCGGATCACGCCAGACTACCTCTGCCCAATGATTCCATCCGGCAGGGCGCCTGTCGCCGAAGAAGAAGTCGAGCATGTCTTGCGCGCGCTTGCGGTCGCCGAGTCGAACGAAGGTGCCTACAGTTCGCCACTCATAGGGCGTGTACCCATCCCATTCTTTCTTGCCGTCCCGCCGTGCGATCGCATCCTCGTAATACCGGTCAAAGGTCCGCTTGAGCGCGCTGCGTGGAAGGTTGTGCATCTCTTCCACGGGAGACACGCCTACCGTCGTGGATGTCGCGTCGAAATCGCCTAGCTCCACGGAACCAGGCAGGTAGTCGATGCGGTGCCAAGCCATGCTTGCACGAAAGGAATTCAGCAGGTCCACGCGAAACGCGTCTCTCACGACGGCGTAACTTTTTGCGCGCGCCGTATCTCCAAGAACCACCGCCAGCATGGCCGCGTCCTTGAATCCCTTGAGCGCGAAGAAGTCATCCCAGTAGGAATGCATGGGCTTGGCCGAGTAGCCTTCGTGACTGATCGACTCAGGCAACATGCCATAGAAGGCGCGGAGCGAATCGGTGCTGCGATACTCGGGCGTCATCCGCAGATGTCGCAGAGAGTCCATGTACGCCACGGCTCGCGTCACGTGCGGCCACATTCTACGCGCGAAAGCGGTGTCCTTTGTGAAACGCCAGTACTCGGCTATTACATAGATAAGTTGGCCATGGCTGTCGTTCTCGGGGACTGCATCGGCGCCGCGCGAATCCACGCAACACGGAACCTTGCCACTGGGAAACTGGTAAGGCGCGAACCACTCGATGAACTCGCGCACCTCGCGCTCATGTCCGAGACGAAGGAGAGCGGCGGACGTGAGAGAGCCGTCGCGTATCCAGGAGCGATCGTACGACCTGGAGCCCGGCTGGATGGAAGGGCCGTCACGATTGATGAGAATGTAAGCAAGGTTGCTTCGCACCGTGCTCACTACGCGCTCGGCCGATGGCGGAAGCTTGAGGCGGACTCGGTCGAGGCGTTCCGACCATGCGCGCGTGACCGTTGCCAGGCGTTCGGCACCCATACTTGCAGACGCAGTGGAATCCAGAGACGACCAGGCAGGAAGCGTTGAAGCGTGCAACGGTACGGCTATCCAGAAATCGCGCGAGGAGCCTGGCGCGAGCTCGACTGCGTAGGAGAGGGCGGCCGAGCCGTAGCCAGTGTGGTCGTGAACCGAGGTCGACGCTGGCAGTGTCCCGCGCCTCAGATATTCAGTTATGTCGCCGTTGTCGAACGCGGCGGAGCCAAAGCCTGTTGGCTTGCTCATTGATGCAATCAGCTTGCTATCATTGACTCTCACTTCGCCGTTGGCGTAGGAAATGTCGCGGATCCGCGCAACACCGCCCTGGGTATTGAGAAACTGCCAACTCGGATTCACCTGGAACGGACGGAGCGCGAGATACAGGGAACCACGTTGAGTCGCAGCGCTCGCGTTCTTCACACGATAGCGCGCCCAGATCGAAGAGGCCGCAGTGGCGGTATCCGCACGGGAAGAGGGCTGCGCGCCGACGAATGCGGTCGTCGTAAGCTCGAATGGCGCCCCTTCCCACTGCACGGTCGGTATTGGGAGGTCACCACGCTCCAGGCTCTGGCTCGTGCGAACGTCGTTCCAGGTTACGAGCCGTTTGTCGACGAAAAGAAAGGGCTCGATGGAGAAGGATCCCTTGTCTACCTCAATCGTTCCTTCCTCGTTGATGAGCGCTTCCCTGGTGTCGCCAGTGGCACCCATGACAGTCCAGTACGACTGCTCGCCACTCAGATATTTCGGATACGTTCCTCGGCTGGCCTGCTTGGCCAAATGCTCGAAAAACGCGTTAGGAGACGCGGACCACGCGACTGGTTTTACGTCGATGTCACGAATCGCGTAACCTCGGCGATCATTACCTCTTAGGAGTGCGAGACGTAGAAACCGGGTTTCCAGCTCGGGCAAGGCAATGAAATCGGTGTTGCCGTTGCTGCCCTCTACCGAATACAGCGTCTCCCAGCGCACCCCATCCGCCGATTGCCGCACCTGATAGTGCGTCGCGTGGCGTTCTCTTTCCCATTCGACTTGCAATCCACCAAGCTCGCGAAGACTCCCGAAGTCGACGTCGAGATGCTGCGGTCCGCCGGCACCGCTAGCCCACACCGTGCCGCTGTCTCCATCGATCGCGCGGGCCGCGGCGCTCCCGCGAGCGGCGGATGAGCTGCGCGCGAAGGGCGTGCCTGCATAGACTGTTACCGTGTCGCGGGGTGTAAATGTAAAGTCATCCACCCACACAGAACCTTTGCCGCCCGAGCCTGCCGTAACCACGATCTCGACAGCGCCGACGCGGCGCATTTCTCCGCCCCCGACGGGTCCCCAAGCGAACTCGATATGCCGTTTCCTGGTGACAAGCCGGGTCCAGCCGCGGGGAAACTCGTAGGCACGACGGTTCATCCACCAGACGTTGTCTCCACTCGGGTCCACAAGCTTGAACTCGAGGTCGTTGAGGGAAGCATTGCCCCTGAGCCGGAAGCTGAACTCGTAATTTGCCGGCAGGTCGAGCGCGACAGCCTTGCGCGCGATGGCATAGCCTCCACCCCCGCGAAAATCGTAGTCGAGCCGCATCGCGGTGCCAGCGTAGCCGGAATCCCGTGAGATTCGAAGCTGTACTCCCTCGGACGGATGAGCGCTCCAGCCGGAGACCGTATCAAACGTGTCGAGAACGCGTGACTGGGCGGACGCGGCCCGGGGAGCGAATGCGAGAAGGGAGAGGAGAACAGCGTGCTGCGTACTGCGTACTGCGTGCGAACTACGAACTACGCGATGGTCCGCCCCTGGGGAGTGCGACGCGAGCGGTGAGTTGATACGCAGCACGCAGTACGCAGCACGCAGCACTCTTCTCACCCCTTCACGCTCCCAACCGTAATCCCCTGCACATACGATCTCTGCAGAAAGAGAAAGACGATCAGTACCGGCAGGATTGTGAGCACCGAGCCAGCCATCATGAGCTCCGTGTCCTGCACGTGCTCTCCGGACAAGTTCGCCAAGGCGACAGGAAGCGTATACCGCGACTCCTCGCTCAGCACGATCAGCGGCCACATGAAATCGTTCCACGTGCTGAGAAAGGTCCAGATTGCCAGCGTCGCGAGAATGGGGCGAATGACCGGGAGCACGATCGACCAGTAGATCCGGAACTCGCCCGCTCCGTCAATGCGTGCCGCGTCGAGCATGTCGTCAGGAAGCGACATGACGTACTGCCGGATGAGGAAGATCCCGAAAATGCTCGCCATCCCGGGAATGATCACCCCCCAGTACGTATTGATCAGCCCCAGTTCCTTGAGCAGCAGAAAGAGCGGCAGCATTGCGACCTGGGTAGGAATCACCAGTCCGGTGCTCAGCAGGCGAAAGACTCGATCCCGCCCCCAGAAGTGAAACTTGGCGAAAGCATAACCTGCCATGGAATTGATGAAGAGCGACGTAAAGGTCACGGTCACAGCGACAATGCTGCTATTGATAAAGAAGCGGCCGAGGTCGAGGCGCGTGAACAGCGCGGCGTAGTGCTCGAAGGTCACGGCGCGAGGAAATATCCTCGGCGGATAGCTGCTCGCTTCGCCCTGCGGCATGAGTGAGGCCGAAACCATCCACACCATCGGGAGAAGAGCGAGCAGGGCACCGATAACAAGAGTAGCGTATAGTATTGACC
>JACDCM010000076.1 GCA_013817545.1 Gemmatimonadaceae bacterium
GATAGCGCGGCCCGGGGTGAGCGAACCATGGAGTGGGTAAACGCACTTCAGTTTTTCACTCGGCCCCTGTACCGCGTCAACTATGCGTACGCGAAGCTTCTGGCTCTCTCGTATTTCGACCAGTACTCGCGCGAACCGGCCAAATTTGTGCCGCGGTATCTGGCGCTGCTAAGGAATGGATACGACGCCTCGCCCGATACGCTGCTGCAGCGGTTCATGGGGACGCAGCTTACGCATCCGGACCTGGTGAGTGGGGCAGTGCGAGTGATTGAAAGGCGCGTAGCGGAGTTCGAGAAACAGTCAGTGAATACGTTTTAGCCAAGGCTGACGAGAGGCTAGCGCGCGGACTACGCGACGCGATCGTCACCGGCGTGCTGCTCCGAATGCAACACGCCGACTCCCGACGACCTCCGTGAAGCGCTGCGACTGAAGGTTCTGTCCGTCACGGAGGGTGAAGACAAGCCGCTCAAGTATCCGATCATCTTCAACAGCGGCCACGTCGCGGTGATCACCAGGATCGATCTCGAGGCTGCAGCAGATTTCTCGTGGGAAGTGACGGAGCGTAACATTCAGGTGGTCCGGCCAGGTATGCAAACACTGATGACGTCGGCGAAGACGGGGGAAGGAATGCCGGAGTGCCTTGCTTTTCTCGAAGCGCGGTTGGCTGAAATGCGCGCGGCTGCAGTATGACGAGCTTTTTCGCGTTCGTGCTGCTGGGATTTTTTCTGGGCATGAGGCACGCTACCGATCCCGATCACGTTATAGCCGTGACGACCATCGTCGCGCGGGAAAAGACGCCTGCCGGAGCTACTGCCATCGGCGCGGTGTGGGGGCTGGGCCACACCCTGACGATTATGGTCGTGGGTGGCGGGATCATTCTCTTCGGATGGATCATTCCACCGAGAATCGGGCTGTCGATGGAATTCTTTATCGCGCTCATGCTGATCGTATTGGGCATCGTCAACCTCACTGGAGTGATGCGAGGCATTAGTGCGAGCCGCGTGATCCCAGGCGCTGCGCATCAACACGTGCATCCCCACAGCCACGGCGATTTCGTGCATACCCACCCGCACGCGCACGATCCCGAAGCGCATCCGCACGGGGCCGAGCAGACGCCGCTGAGCTGGCTCGACCGCCATTTTGGCGGGCTCACCCCGTATCAGCTCGTGCGGCCGCTGGTCGTTGGCATCGTCCACGGGCTTGCTGGCTCGGCTGCCGTGGCATTGTTGGTTCTCACCACCATTCGCAACCCGGAATGGGGGCTCTGGTATCTGTTCGTCTTCGGGATGGGAACGATTCTCGGGATGATGCTGATGACCACCGTTATCGCTCTCCCGTTCACTCGCACCGATCACCGCTTTGCGCGACTCAGCGGCGGGCTTCGGATCGCGTCCGGCGTGGTCAGCCTCTGTTTCGGGCTGTTTCTAGCCTATCGCATCGGCTTTGTCGATGGACTCTTCACTGGCAACCCGCAGTGGACCCCGCAGTAAGTTCTAATGAGCCGGTCCGAATCGCCCCAAATGCCTTTTCCGGAAACGAGTCTGGAGGCCCATCACGAGCTGGGCATGCTCCTCCTGCGCAACGGCGGTTCGGCGAGGCGCTACGAGACCAGCGTATGGCGCGCTTGGCATCGCGGTTGTCTATGCGGGTCTGGGTTTTCTGCTAGTCGGGCCGATCCGAATCGCGCAATGACTTCACGACACCCGCCATCTCGCGTTTGCCGTCCGATTCCAGCTGCCGCACGAGAGCTTTTAGCGTCACAGCGGAATGGCTGTAGGCAGCCGGATCGGTTTGGCCGCGACCGACAAGATTGCGATACAGCGTGCGCACTGAATCCGCATTGGCGCCTCCCGCAATCGTGGCATACAGCTGGTTGGCGATGACCCGCGGGTAGGTGTAGCTCTCGCCGGCCAGGTAGGGCGCGACCTTCCGAAAGGGAAAGTCCTGAGCGCTCTCGTCTGCTAGCTGGACGATGATTGTGCGGAGCCGCCTGTTGACGTAGATGCGTTGTCCGCGCGATCCATCCGCGAAGAAATCCTGCTCAGCGTCCCAATTCTGCATCGGAATCCACCACAGATAGTTGTGCTGCATCTGCCACCAGGCAGCTATCTCAGGCTCGCTGCGGGATTATCGCGCGTCGTTGAGGCCATTACCCAGTCGCGCTGCACGATTTGCGATCCGTCCCACGTGCCTTCATTCAGTTACAGTCGCCCAAAGCGGGCGAGGTCGCGTGCGCTGGGCCTACAAGGACAGCGACACCGATCTGCTCGGCTGGATCCTACGCCGCGCTCAAGAGCGACGCCGAGCAACGCCGATGTGATCGACTTGGCAACTGAGAAAGAGCTCGAAAGCGTCGAGTCGGTATAGCCGCCCTGATACCGCTCGTACAAGATCGTATCGTTCCGGACGACGACAAACGCCTTGATGCGCCGGTTGCGCGCGTACTCCGAGAATGGCCGAAGACGGAAATCGACGTCACGCACGCTGACGGTGTCGAGATCGGTGCGCTGGGCTGCTGCCACCGCAAAGCGAAACGGTGCGTCCGCGTGGCGCACCACGCGCTGAGGAAAAATGGAAACAGGTTTGGTCGCGGACGGGGCGCGCCAGCGCAGGATGCGGAAAGTCGTGCAGCCCTGAAGCGCCGCGCCAATGCACAGCATTCCCGCCAGCCCGACCGCGCGGGCTCGACTTGCAATTCGTGGACGCTGCTTGACCGGCGGCCCGAAAATGCGCAACGCCAGCCGCCCAATTGCATCGAAATCACCTGCCGCACCAGGCACTCGGTGCCGGCGAAGCAGAAATCCGTGATACGCGTAGAAAAACAGATCGGCGAGCTCTTTCCTGCCGGTCAACTTGCGGAACAGACTCATGCGCTCTTCCTCAGCGTGATTGGCCCGTTTGGCGACGTCCGCGTCGGTTGCCGCCCAGGCGAAAATGGCCGCGTCCGATGGCGCCTCGCCTCGTTCGCTTGCCAGGTTGCGCCGATTCAGCTCGGCGATAATGGCTGGCAGTTGGTCGCGCGGATTCGCCAGCTGCAACGCTTCGCTGAGCAGACTGGTTTCTGCTTCCCACTCGGTTAGCAGCGCATCCAGCAGATCGTTCCGATCCTTGAAATGCCAGTAGAAGCTGCCCTTCGTGACGCCAAGATCGCGGGCAAGCGGTTCCACGCGCACGCCCTCGGGGCCTCGACGGAGCAGGGCCAATCGGGCGGCGCGGAGCCAGTGTCCCTTTGAAAGACGAGTTTCCATACGGCACAGTACGGTAAAGTTCCGACATCCTCCAGTCAATACGCTACCGTATGGTAACCTCTGTTGTCGGGCGCCAGAAAATCTCATCGCGGCTGGAAGCCATCCATCACTGTGGTGCAGCCAGGAAAGAGAGGGAGCTTTCCCGATCGATCTGGTGATAGAAATCGGTAATATCGAGCTTGAGGGGATGCAGCTCCGTCGCTGGTGCACAGAACACAGGAGCGCGCTGAACCATCGCATCATTGCGGCGCCGGCATTGGGAGGCGCGTCGCTGACCTGAGATCTACTCAGGCCCATTCTCGACTTCCTTTCTGGCGATTGAGTAACTCCAATCGTACAATTGACGCACTGCGGTCCAAGCTTTGTACAAATTTGCGGAGACAATCGTGCCATTGCACCAGTCGCGGATTCTTGCCCTCATTGTCGCAACATCTCTCCTCGCGTCGCGATCGGGCTCACAGCAAACGCCGGAGCCCATCCGCGTCAACGACAATCTTCACGCAGCCGGCACCCTCCGCCGTGGCGTGCTGAATCTCAGTCTCGACACGCGCGTTGGAATGTGGCACCCCGATGGCGACGCTGCCCCTGGTGCTCCTGTCCCTGCTTTCGGGGAGACAGGACGCCCGCTTCAGATTCCGGGTCCGCTCATCCGCGTTCGCGCGGGGACCGAGATTGTAGTCTCGGTGAAAAACTCGATTGCCGATGGGGTTCTGACGCTGCACGGATTGGTATCGCGGCCCATCTCCGCTGGTTCGTCCGACAGCGTGCAAGTGAACCCTGGTGCGTCTCGTGAAATCCGCTTCCGGCTGGACGCTCCAGGCACTTACTACTACTGGGGGACGACGACAGGTCGCCCCTTCCGCGCGAGAACGCGAGAGGATGCCCAGCTCTCCGGTGCGATAGTGGTCGAGGATCCGGCGGCCCCTCCGCGTCGTGATCGCGTTCTGGTCATTGGCGAGTGGGCTGATACTACGGGCGGCGCGTCGAGAGATGGAGGACGGAAACGCGAAAGAGTGCTGCTGGTTGTCAATGGCCGTTCATGGCCGCACACCACCCGGCTTTCGTACAAGCTCGGCGAGACGGTCCACTGGCGTGTAATCAATACCTCGGCTGATCTGCATCCAATGCACCTGCACGGATTCTACTTCCGCGTGGATAGTCGCGGCGACGGTGCGAGCGACACGACGTACGCCCAACCGCGTCGCGATCTGGTGGTCACCGACCTCATGCGCGGAGGCAGCACCATGTCCATGACGTGGGTTCCCGAGCGGGCGGGAAGCTGGTTGTTCCACTGTCACATCCCATCTCACATGGCGCCGCGCGGATCGTTGGGTATGCCGCTCAAGCCCGGCAATCACTCAACGGACTTGCAGCCGCGGCACGTCGGAAATCATGCGCTCCAGGGAATGAACGGTCTCGTGGTCGGTATTCACATTGCTGGAGGAGGAGTTGCGAACACGCGTGCGGAGCGGGCGGACGCCGGCCGACGACGCCTGCGTCTTCTGGCGCGGCCGAGCACGAACAGCACCGATGCTAGTCCCATCTACACTTTTTCTGTACATGAAGGGGGCGCCGAACCACCGCAGGACTCCGCCAGCAAAGCTGGTACGCCGATTGTGTTGACGCGCGGCGTGCCGGTGGGCATTACGGTTGTCAACAATACTTCGGAGCCGACTGCCGTTCATTGGCACGGGATTGAGCTGGAGAGCTACTTCGATGGTGTGGCGGGTTTTAGCGGACGAGTGGGGCGAGTATCACCTGTCATTGCGCCCGCGGACTCTTTCGAGGTGCGCTTCACTCCGCCGCGCGCGGGGACGTTCATGTATCACACTCACATCGATGAGGGGCGCCAGCAGCCGGCGGGTCTGGCTGGAGCACTCATCGTCGTTGATCCGGAACGGCCCTACGATCCCGCCACCGAGACCGCCGTGCTCATCACGTCACCACAGGACTCGGCTGCTGAAGCGCGAGCCGTGCTGCTGAACGGCAAGCTCGAGCCGGCGCCCATCGACGTTCGCGTGGGCGTTCCGCACCGCCTGCGACTGATGAACATCACCGCGGCACGCCCGGCAATGCGGATGGAGCTTCGGCAGGACACTACTGCTCTCGCCTGGCGGATGATGGCGAAGGACGGCGCGGAACTACCGGCCGCGCGACAAGCCAGCCGACCAGCCCGGCAGCAGATCAGCATTGGGGAGACCTATGACGTCGAGTTCACTCCGACTACCACAGGGATACTCCGGCTGGAGGCCCGAACCGGCAATGGAGTGGTGTTGTTGGCAGTGATGCCGATACGAGTGGTGGACGGAAAAAAATGAAGGGGCGGTAACGAAAGGCCGTCGCCCGTGCGCACGCCTCGATCACCGGATCGGCAATGTGTCGCCAGGAAATCGCGAACCACCTTCATATTGCCTACAGAAAATATTCACGCAGCCAGGATTCGAGAGCTCGACGAGGCTTGGTTAGCTGCTGCGGCCGCCACGTCTTCACCTCGTTCTAATAAACGGTGAGCGACGATTTCGAGCGCCTTGGTGCCGCACTCGCGGAGCGGTACAGGCTCGAGCGGCAGGTAGGCCGAGGCGGGATGGCGATCGTCTATCTTGCCGAGGACCGCAAGCATCACCGGAAGGTTGCCCTGAAGGTTCTCCGTCCCGAGATCGGTGTGGCGCTCGGTGCCGAGCGGTTCCTGCGGGAGATTGAGATCGCGGGTCGGCTCACGCATCCCCACATCCTGCCGCTTCACGATTCGGGGGAGGCCGCTGGTTTTCTCTACTACGTGATGCCCTACCTCGAGGGCGAGTCGCTGCGCGACCGGTTGAGCCGTGAGAAGCAGCTTCCCGTGGAAGACGCATTACGGATCGTCCTGGAAATCGCGGGGGCGCTTGGCTATGCACACAGCCTCGGCGTCGTGCACCGCGACATCAAGCCTGAGAACGTGCTCTTCGAAGCGGGCCACGCGGTGATCGCCGACTTCGGCATCGCGCGGGCGATCAGTGAGGCCGTGGGGGAGAATCTCACCGAGACCGGACTCGCAGTGGGTACACCCATGTACATGAGTCCGGAGCAGGCGAGCGGCGAGCGAACGGTGGACGGTCGCAGCGACATCTATTCCCTCGGCTGTGTGTTCTACGAGATGCTGGCCGGCGAGCCGCCGTATACGGGGCCGACGGCGCAGGCGGTGATCACCAAGCACTTTGTCGATCCTGTGCCAGCCGTGCGACGCCTCAGGGCCGCGGTGCCGGCTGGCGTGGAGAAAGCGCTTATGAAGGCGCTCGCCAAGATCCCCTCCGACCGGTTTGGATCGGCGCTCGCGTTCGCCGCGGCGCTCGCCAGTCCCGCCGTCGTCCAGCCAGGACGCCGCTCCGTCGCGGTGCTGCCATTCCTGAACCTCAGCGCGGACCCGGAGAACGAATACTTCGCGGACGGAATCACGGAGGATGTCATCGCGCACCTGTCGAAGATCCGTGCTCTCGAGGTGATCTCGCGAACGTCCGTGATGCGATTCAAGAAACGGGAACACAGCCTGCGGGAGATAGCAGCGAGCCTGCAGGTTGCGACCGTACTCGAAGGGAGCGTGCGGCGCGCCGGGGATCGAGTGCGCATCGTCGCGCAGCTCATCGATTCCGAGACAGACCAACACCTCTGGGCAGAGACGTATGACCGTCAGCTCACTGACATTTTCGCGATTCAGACCGACGTCGCTCTGCACATCGCCGCCGCTCTCAGGGCGGAGCTTTCTCCCGATGAGACCACCCGGATTCGCAAGGAGCCGACAAGCGATCTCCAGGCCTACCAGCTGTATCTACAGGGGCGACACTGTTTCATCAGGTACACGCGGGAGGGGATGCGCAAAAGCATAGAGTACTTCGAGCGGGCGATCGAAAGCGACCCCGACTACGCCATGGCGTACACGGGTCTTGCTCTGGCCTATGCGGAGCTCGCGGAAACTGGCGCGCTCAAACCGGACGAGGCGTATTCCCGATCTAAAGAGGCGCTGGCAAAGGCGCTCGACATCGACAGCGAGCTGGGAGAAGCGCATTCCATTCTCGGCTACCTCAAGTTCGCGGCAGACTTCGATTGGACGGGCGCCGAGAAGGAGTTCAAACGCGCGCTCGAGCTCAATCCTGGCGGCTCGGATACCTATGATCTGTACGGGAGAATGTTGTCGGCGCTCGAGCGGTATGACGAGTCTATCGCGCTTCTGAAGCGTGCACGAGAGCTCGACCCTCTTGCACACCAAATGGATGTAGCGACCACGCTGTTGCGCGCTGGACGATACGACGAGGCAGCGCAAGTATGCGTCCCGGTGATTCAGCTCGACCAGAACCACGCGAGAGCCAGAGCGACGCTGGCATGGGCGTATCTCATGAAAGGTCTTCGTGACGAAGGGCTTGTCGAGATGGAGAAGGCGGTCGCCGTCTCCGCTGGCGATACAGGCTGGTTGGGGCAGCTCGGGCAGGCCTACGGTATGGTGGGCAAGGTCGGGCAAGCGCAGGTGGTGTTGCAACAACTGGAAGAGGCATCGCGGCAGAGATACGTGTCGCCGTACCACTTTGCCTATGTGTACACGGGTCTCGGCGAGCAGGAGACGGCCATCGATTGGCTGGAGCGAGCCTACGCGGAGCGAGCTGGCGCGGTGTACGGTATGAAAGGATCATTCCTGTTCGCTACCCTTCGCTCGCACCCCAGATTCACGGCTTTGCTGAGGAAGATGAACCTGGTCTGACGGTCAAAACGCGCGAGCTGCCTTTGCCACTCTCCAGAATCGCGACCGGCACTGCGAAGTTGTTCATGGGACTGCTGGTGATCGCCGGCATGCGAGCCCAGGAAGCTCATCTGACTTACCACCGGTCACTTTTTGCCGAGCAACACGCCGCTGACTCGCACACTGGTTGACTCTACGCTCGCCCAGCTGCCGGTACTCAAGAAGCAGTCAGCGGGAGCCGGTCAAACCCGGGGAGGCTCGACTCGCAGAAGTGGAAGTTCGCCGTGCGGTCCCCCACCGCATCCCGTAACAGATTACCGAAACCCGCCCAGCCATCCCGCCGTAGGCCGCTGAGTCCCCCTCAGCCGAGCGTCGCCAAAAAAATGTCCATCGCCTCCCTCGTACGCCCCGCATGGAGATCGCTGCTTCGTTCCCCCGCGTTCAGCGTTACCGCTTCCCTCACTCTGGTCATCGGTATCGGAGCCGCGGTCGCGATCTTCGCACTGGTGAACGGCGTGCTCCTGCGTCCGCTTCCGTACAACAACCCGGAGCGTCTCGTCGGGGTGTGGCATGACCTGAAAGGAGTCTCGATCAACAAGTCGAATCAGACGTCCGCGACCTACTTCACGTACAAGAAGCTCGCGCGGACAATCGAGGGGATCGGGGTCTACGAGGACGACGCCGTCAACGTCTCCGACCCGCGCGGCGGTGCGGAGCCGCAGCGAACCGCGTCCGCCTCCATCTCGGCCAGTCTTCTCCCTGTGCTCGGTGTCTCTCCTCTGCTGGGCCGTAACTTCACCGGCGCGGAAGATCTCCCCAAAGGGCCCGATGTCGTCATCATCAGTGAAGGTCTGTGGAGGTCACGTTTCGGCGGCGATTCCCGCATACTCGGCCGCACGCTCGAGGTGAGCGGGCGCAGCCGGGAGATCATCGGCGTGATGCCGAGTCGCTTCCGCTTTCCGTCCGCCACCACACAGCTCTGGCTGCCGATCAAGCTCGATCCGGCCGATCCGTATCCAGGTGGCTTCAACTACAGCGCCGTTGCCAGGCTCAAGCCCGGCGTTCGGGTAGCCGACGCACAGCGCGATTTCGCCGCCGTTCTCCCACGCATGGTCGAGCTGTCGCCGAACATGGCGCCCGGCGTGTCGACGCAGATGCTACTGGATCAGGCAAAGCCATCGCCGGTTCTGATTCCAATGAAGGAGGACGTGACCAGCGGGATCGCGAAGACGCTCTGGATCGTGGCGGCCGCGGCTGGTCTCGTCCTCCTGGTCGCCTGCGCAAACGTCACCAACCTGGTGCTCGTTCGGGCGGACGCCCGGCAGCGCGAGCTGGCCATTCGCGAAGCGCTCGGCGCCGGCCGTGGTACGGTGCTGGGGTATTTCCTCGCCGAGTCGGCGGTCATCACCGCGATCGCGGGCGCAATCGGGCTGGGGCTCGCGTGGCTGTCCGTTCGCGCGCTCGTGGGCGCGGGGCCAGCGGAAATTCCACGGCTGTCCGAGGTGAGGGTGGACCTGCCGACGGTCGCCTTCGCGATCGGCATTTCGGTGCTGGTCGCGCTGGTGTGCAGCGTCGTCCCCGCGCTGCGCATCGGCAGACATCACCTGTCCCAATCACTCCGGGAAGGGGGTCGCGGCGGAACGGCGGGGCGTGCTCGGCAGCGCGTGCGCAGCGCGCTGGTCGCGGCGCAGATCGCGTTCGCGCTCGTTGCGCTGGCTGGCTCCGGGCTGATGATCCGCACGTTCCAACGGCTGAACGCCGTCCGCCCCGGTTTCAATCCGGAGAACCTCGCCACGTTCTGGATGTCGCTGCCAAGCGCACGATACCCGAACGACACCGTCGTGGTTCGCTTCTACACGCAGCTGCTCGAGCGCGCCGAGAGTCTGCCAGGCGTCCAGGCGGTCGGTCTCGCATCGCGCCTGCCGCTCATGACGCGCGGTCAGAACCAGAATCCCTTCTATCCGGACGACGACCCATCGTACGCCAACAAAATTCCGCCGCTGCAGCTCTTCACCACCATCGACGGCGGCTACTTCCGCGCGATGGGCATCCCGTTGCTCGCGGGGAGAACCTTCGGCCGACTCGACACGCAGCGACCTGACGAAGCGATCATCAGCCAGGCGACCGCCGTCCAGTTCTGGAAGGACTCCACCGGACGCCGGGCCCTCGGACACCGCTTCCAGGATCTCCCGGGCGGCCCGTGGTTTACGGTTATCGGTGTGGTCGCCGACGCGCGCGACACCGCGCTCGCCGCGCCGCCGTCGCAGACGGTGTACTTCCCGCAGGTTCCGTCGGCCGCGGAGTTCAACAGCCCGACGCGGAACACGATGGCGCTGGTGGTGCGCACCGCTGGCGAGCCGGCCGCCGTCACGAGCGCAGTGCAACGCGCCATTCGGGAGCTCGACCCTAGCCTGCCGCTGTTCGACGTCAGGCCAATGACGGCCGTCTTCAGGGCGTCAACGGCTCAGCTGTCGTTCACCATCCTCGTGATCGGTGCCGCGGCGGTTGTAACGCTCATCCTCGGCGCCATCGGGCTGTACGGTGTGATGGCGTACGTGGTCGCGCTGCGCACGCGGGAATTGGGGGTCCGCATCGCGCTTGGCGCGACACCAGGGGCGGTGGTCGCAATGCTCACCAGGCAGGGAGTCGTGCTCACGGGCTTCGGGATTGCGGGGGGGCTGGTTCTCTTCGCGCTCGGAGCGCGGTTCTTAAGGACGATGCTGTTCGGGGTAGCGCCGACAGATCCGGTTACGCTCGGTGTCGCATCGGTGTTGCTGGTCGTGGTCGCGACGCTCGCTAGCTGGATTCCGGCGCGCAGAACGGCGCGGCTGGATCCGGCGGAGGTACTGCGGGCGGAGTAGGGCGCTGGCTGGTTGGCAGCTCTTGCACAATAGTCTGCAAGAGCTGCACTGCTCCTATTCTTTGTCTCCCGGTGGCCGATACTTGATCGACGAGGCTTTTTGCAAGGCTGCGACCGTCTCCTCAACGGTCAGCAAGACAGTTGTCTGTAAGGAGCTCAGCGCTCCGCCGGCGCTGATGGCGAGCGCCGTGGCTGCCATCGAAACGTTATCCGGAGCCTCCCACAAGTTGTATGCGTCGTGATCGCCGAAAGCATACCAGAAACCGTGCAGCTTTCCACCGACCGCTTCGATGTACTGCTTGGCGGCCGCACGGCGGTCTTCGGGGTTCTTGATGAGCTTCGCCCATGTTGCTGGCGTGTAACTGAACCGGGTCAGGTAGAAAGGCATCGGTCTTCCTCCCTCAAGGGGCCATATACGGTTGCAATGTAGTGCTGGTCACCACCAGGTCAGTGTCGACGACGTCCCGCGATTGCGCGGTCTCGCAGAAGAATTCTACTCACGCTCCGTCGCGCCGCCGACGCGACGGAGCGCGTGCCGGCGATTCGGCTCCTTTTGCAGCGTCGCGCGATACTGCACGGTCGCCTCGGCGGACCGGTTGAGCTCCATGAGCATGTCGCCGAGCAGCTCGCGCGCCGGCGCCAACGGCCCTGGTGTAACGGCACTCTTCTCGGTTGCGTCCTCTCGCACGGCGGCTTCGCGCATGCGCGCCAGCGCGTCGGTCTCCCGCCGCTCGACGAGATCGAGCCATGCCTGGGCGGCGAGATGCTGGATGGCCACCTGCTCCGCCCAGTATCCTTCGCCCTTCGTGCTCAGCCGTTGTTGAATTGACGCCAACGAATCGATGGCCGCCCTGGCGTTTGCGAGATCGCCGATGCGCGCCGCGCCGAGTGCGCGCGCGAAGTACGTCATCGCCTCCGTGTACGGGTAGGCGCTTGCTCTGGGCACGAGCGCGGCGGCTTCAGCCCACGCGCTCCGCTCCAGCGCCCAGCGAGCAGGAATCGCCGCCAGCGCGAACACACCTGCGGAACCGGGCGCCGCGCCGGTAACCGCGTTGGGGTCGAAGCGCGCGCTGAGTGCCGGCAGTCCGTCGAGTACGGCCTTTGCCTCGGACTCCTTTCCCATCTGAAGGTAGGCGTACATGGCGTAGTCGGCGGCGTGCAACGCTTCTGCGATGGAGCCACCGCCAAGCGCGACCTTCATCGACCGATTGTTCATGTTGACCGATTCCTCCCACATGCCGACCCGGGTAAACGTGTGTGAGGGCATATGCAGCGCGTGCGCCGCGGACGGTGCGATGCTCGCATAGCCTCGCGCGGCCGCTCGCGCCTTGTCAGCGAGTGGGGGATAGTCGTAGCTGTGGATGATGTAATGCGCGATCCCTGGGTGGTTTGGTTGCTTCGCCAGGAGCGGCTCGAGAATACTGCCGGCCTTTAGCTGCTTTGCGTACGTCTTGTCTGTCGGCGGTGCGGACGCGGTAAGCGCGATCGCGTAGAAGATCCTGGCTTCATTGTCCGCGGGGTGCCGCATCACGAGCTCGTTCATCGCGCGCTCGTATGCGACGATGCGTGTCCGCTGATCCTTGTGCTCGAAGTCGTCGTACAGCCGAGTGACGGCGTGAATGTAGCCGCGCTCTCGCTCGGACACGCGAACGCTGAGGCGCATCGCGTCGTCGGCGGCCTGCTTGCCCCGCGATAGCTGCGCGACAGAGCGGTTTCCCGCCGCCATCGGGTTGGTCCAGCGACTGAGCGCTATGCCCCAGTGCGCCATCGCGCACGTGGAGTCGGTGGCGAGCACTTCATTAAAGGCCCGGATCGATGCGCCGAATTCGAAGGAGTGCAGCAGCGCAACAGCGCGATCCAGCTGCGGCGCGACCCTGGGGCTGCACGAGGTCGGGAAGTGAACGGTGCCGAACTTTTCAGCCGACGCATGCCCGGGATGCGCGCGCTCCTGCGGATACGCGGTGAACCCGGGAAGACTGAGAAGTACGGCGGTCGCGGCGACAGATAAGCGTGTTGTCATATGCACTCCTTGCTGCTCAATTGTGCGGCGCGAGACCGCGGACGGCCAGTCCCTCATCTCATCGAGCCCATCGGCGTGGATCCGGCGCGGCTGGATACGGCGGAGGTCTTGCGCGCCGATTAGGCGGGAGTGGTGTCGGCGGAGGCTGGCCAGCTGTGCCCTACACGCCAGCCATCCTAGGCAGTCGTCGCTACTCTTGAAAGCCGAGGATGCGGGCGACACTGCGTTGCGGTTCGTCAAGTGTCACAAAGCTGATCGTGCCTGGTTCCTGAGGCGGTACGTTATCAGGCGTCAGCCGGCAACGAGTCCGCTTGGCGATCGGATTTGACGAACGC
>JACDCM010000077.1 GCA_013817545.1 Gemmatimonadaceae bacterium
CTCCAACGACATCCCTCAGCAAGACCGCGCCGCGAGGCAGCGTGTCGTCCACCCTGAGCGTGGCGAGCTCATGTCGGCGAGGACCATACACCCAGACAAGCTCACCATCTACGAGCAATCGGATTCTCGCCTCCGCCGCTCGCATGCGGATCATCGGCCCGCGCTCCGGATCTCCTTTCCGCGTTGCGATCAAACCGACGATCTGCAACGGCGGATTGTAGCCGGGCGCGGAATCCGGGCCGCGTGCTCCTCCTAGGCCGTCGCGCCGAGGGCTACGTACCATTGATCCGTTCGCATTATGAGGCGTCGCCGCCATAGATCGTCGAGTGCCAGGCTTGCGGCAGCCGCGGGTATGTCGGATTCAAGCGCAACTTCGGCCGCGTCACCTCTCCCGAGCCGATTGATGGCGTCCCACGCCTGCCGCTGCGGCGCGCCGAGATCCCCCAGCAGGATGAGCTCGCCGTCGTCCCGCTGCGCAACTGCCGCCAGGCCGTGTCGCTCGAGAACAACCTCGATCGCCTCGAGATGTGAGTCGCTGACTCCCCGAAACAGAAAGTATGCGTCGCGCGTTCCGGAACCGGTGGGAATTCTGAGAAGCAGTTTCGCGACGATCTCGTCCGCGCACGAGAAATCCAGAAGTCCGACATGTGCGAAATCGATAATCGTCACCGTCCTGTCGGCCAGCTCAGCCAGCTGCTGCTCGATGCCGGTACGCACCGCGGCGCCTGTTGGGCGCGTTACCAGATCCGAATACAAATCGCAAACTGTCCGCCTGAGCACTGTACCCACGTCGATATGTCCGTTCACTCGCTGACTCGCTCGGGAATCGTGATTTGCATCTGCGCACCGGGAAAGGGTGGTAATTTCTCTCGCAACGGTACGTCATCGTCCCACGATGGCACAATGGAAATCCGCGCCGTTCCGCTACGAACCGACAATTTTCCTTCCCACCGTCCAATGTAGCGACGGACGCCAGCCAGACCCTGACCACGGCCAGGATCGCGAAACCGGCTGACTCCCCGAATCACCGCCTCTTCCAGAGCCATGGCGTCGTCCCACCTGCCATCTCGGGACCGTCCGGAGGCATTTGTCTCGAGAGATTGCCTGAAGCCCATACCGGCGTCGCATACCGCGATAACCACTACGCGGCGTCCGCCAACCCGCTGCCCCCGGCGATACGCTTGAACCGCGACCCATCCACCAAGACCCGCGTGCTCGACGATGTTTTGACACGCTTCGGACAGAGTCATCGCGAAGCCCATTGTTGCCTTGCTGTCCAGCTTCAGCTCCTTGGAAAGGATGGCGTGCGCCTTCCCCTGAATTCTTCCAACAACGTCATGCACGTCCCCGCTTGCTGCCACTGACGTGATTTCGAGTAGCACGTCGGACTCACCAGCAGCTCTGCTTCTCGGCACGCTGCCGTGCATTTCGAAAAGTCCCTCCGCGTGCCTGAAAAACCCGGCTCGCGACCAGTATGATGCCGTTTCATCAGCCTCGGGTACATACAGCCCGGGCAGCTCGACACGTGTCTGGGCAAGAGCGAGCAGCGCCGTCAAGCCATAAGGCGAGGCCCACCGCGTGTGACGCGCGTCGAGAAGTACCTTGTCATCGGCAGCCAGCGGTGCCAACTGGCCGAGAACGGTCTCAAAGCTCCGCTCGTTCAGCGACGGCGGCAGGACTATGACCGTGCTCACCGGAAGCTCAGCTCACCGCGCAGGTGCCGCGACAACCCAGTCGCACCGCGATGTCTTACGTTGCGTCCCGCCGCTTCGTGAGCCCGTCGCATGGCATCTTCGATATTGTCGCCAGCCAGAAGCCGAGAAAAAAACGTGGCTCCCCAAACGTCGCCACAACCGGTTGGATCTCCGTCCAGATCCACTTGAATTGCCTGTACCAGTGCAGTCCGAATAGCGCCGCTGGCCGGACCGAGCGCCGGCTGGCTGTTCAGGTCAGCGAGCTGGCCAAAGCCAGGCGCAGCAAAATAAACGGCGCCGCGACTCCCCAGAGTGACGGCGAGACAGCGAACTCCCGCGGCTAGCGCGGTGGCGGCGAGCGCCATGGGGTCGGGTGCCATAGCGGAGACTTCTTCCTCGTTCACTTGCAGAAGGTCGAAGCAGCGGCACCACTCTGCGACGTTCGGCAGCGGCTGCAGAGTCCGCAGACCGCTCGGCTGCACCGCCATCACGAGCATGTGCAGATCGCAGTAGATCGGTCCAGTGAAGTGTTGGCGGAGGAGCTGCAGTGTCTCGAGATCCAGCTCGAAGCCGCTGATAAAGTTTATGTACAGCGCGTCGAGATCCCGTAGCAGAGGCTTGAGTCCCAACCACGTCCAACCGGGAACTCCCCCGGTCAACCGTTCTGCCCTCCGCTCGCTTGTGACGTAGCGCAGCTCGACTCTGTTATTCGGGTATGGGACCTCTATCAGTGCCGCGTCGGACGCGAGGCGCCGCAGCTCGCCAAAGTAATCCCGAGCTCTCCCCGCGAGATCCTCACCGACTTTCATTAGCGGCACAATCTCCCATCCATCCGGAAGGGCCGCGTCCAGGCCGCTCAAGGCGTAAGTAACACCGCCCCACTCCTGAACAGGCTCCGATCGCGGATCACGGCCATAGATAGTGTCCCAGACGAAGGTCCCAATGACGCCGAGACGTTTACGAATTGGGAGTTGGGGATGGGGGGTGGGGAATGGAGAAGCATAGCTCGAACGCCCGAAACTCGCCTTCTGATTTTCAACTCCCCATCCCCCACCCCCCACTCCCGGCATCACACCGCTCCCAACTTCTGCGTCTTGAACGTCGCAACCGCGCCAACCATTCCCGCGGTTCCCTCGAGACTGCCGGGCACGATGCGGCAGGCCTCGACCGCCGGTCGGAACGCGCGGCGCTTTACCTCCGCGCGCAACGGTTCGAACAACCTGTCTCCGGCTTGCGTGACTCCTCCCGCTAGAACGACCACGTCCGGATTGAAAATATTCAGGAGGTTGGCGATGCCCGCTCCGAGAAAGATGGCGGTATCGCGCACAATTTCGCTTGCGAGAGTGTCTCCCTGATTCGCCGCCTGGTAAACCGTCGCCGCGGTGATACGGTCGAGATTCTTGTCTACCAGCTTCACCAGTATTGACACCTCGTCGCGCCCGAGGGCTTCGCGCGCTCGTTGCGCTATTGCGGGACCGGATGCGTATGCTTCAAGGCAGCCGTAGTTTCCGCATTTGCAGTAGCGTCCGGTTATGTCGATGGTGGTATGTCCTATCTCCCCCGCGACGTCCGAGGAGCCGTGGTACAGTTGGCCATCGAGGATCAGCCCCCCACCGATGCCGGTTCCGATCGTCATTCCTACCACGTTGCGACCACCGCGAGCAGCGCCGCACCACCATTCACCCAGCGTCGCGCAGTTAGCGTCGTTATCAAGCGTTGTTGGAAGACGCACGCGATCGGCTATGGCGTCGCGAAGCGGAAAGTCGTGCCAGCCAAGGTTCGGCGCGACGACAACAACGCCCCTTTCGCGATCCAGTGGTCCGGGTGCCCCGACGCCCACGCCGAGTATATCGCGACGCGTCATGCCTTCCCCCTCTATGACCTCGGCGACGACTTGCTCTATCATCGCCGTGATCCTGTCCATCACTGCTTCAGCACCGCGTTCGGCGTGGGTTGCCTCCGAATGCACCGCGATCTCTCGGCCGCCATCAACCGGCATCGCTCCAACGACGATGTTGGTTCCGCCGAGATCGACACCTAGTATGAACTTCTCGCCCTTCTTGCCGCGCGGGGCGGTCTTGCTCCTCGTACGAGTCATCATCATTCAGTCCATGATGGAGGTCAGCAGTGCCTCGATACTCACCGCGTCGAGATTGCGCATGCACCGCCAGTGCCCCAGCGGGCAACGCTCAGGCCCGTGATGATGACAGGGGCGGCACGGAAGCCCGTCCAAACCCGCTGGCGATGACCGGGGTGCCAGCGGACCGAATCCGAATTCAGGCACTGTCGGTCCGAAGATTGTAATGGTGCGCGTTCCCATCGCCGACGCAAGGTGCGACGGGGATGAATCGTTAGTCACAAGTGCGGAAGCTCGCCGGATAAGCTCGGCGGATCCCAGCAACGACAATCGGCCCGTGGCGTCGATGACCTTCAGTGCAGAATCTCCCTGTGACATGCCGCTTCCCGCCGCTTCCGCGATCGCTCTTCCAAGCTCGGCATCCCCGGCGCCTCCGATGATCACGATGCGGGCTCGTGGGGCCAGACGGCGGGCGAGGTCCGCATAGAAAGGCCAGCGCTTCGTTCCCCATGCACTTCCTGGTGCGAGCGCAATTAGCGGGCGGTCATCAACCGTGTCAGCAAGCAGGCCGTCAACAGCACGCACATCAGTGGAAGAGGGATACAGGCGCGGCTGCAGGGTTCCTTCCGTCGGCTCGATCTCTGGTTGCGACGGAAACCCGAGACGCCACAGTCGTTCCGCATGGTGACGGTCGTCGCGATAGGTAACGCGTTTTGTGTACAGCAGCCGCCCAGGCGATGTGGCGAATCCTATGCGCTCCCCGCACCCGGCGAGAAGGGCAAGCGTGGCGCTACGGACAGACCCCTGAGCGAGATACGCGATTCGCGTCGCCCGGCGCTCTCGGCGGGCGGGAGCCGGTGGAGCGGCGCGACGGCCTCGCAGGCGCGTGGAGGTCTGCCAGAGCCCCATGAGCCCCGCGTCGTCGGCTTTTTTATCGTACACATAGAGACGCCGGATAGCCGGATTGTTCGCCAGAAGCGGCGCTGACGCGGGTGTCACGACGACATCCACCGGACCCCGCACCGCGAGCTCCGCGATGAGTGGGGTAGTGAGCACTGCGTCCCCCAGAAAGCTTGTCTGCACGACGAGTGATTCACGAGCCTCTTCGCCACTCGTCTGCCAGGCTTCCTGGGGCTCAGCCTGCGTCTTGATAGCAGAGCGGACAGCGGGTGCGGCCAACTCAATCGACCTGCAGCACGGCGAGGAAAGCCTCCTGAGGAATTTCCACGGAGCCGACCTGTTTCATTCGTTTCTTTCCCTCCTTCTGCTTCTCCAGGAGCTTCCTTTTGCGCGTGATGTCGCCGCCGTAGCACTTGGCCAGCACGTTCTTGCGAAGGGCTTTCACAGTTGTGCGCGCGATGACCTTGGTCCCGATGGCCGCCTGAATGACAACCTCGAAAAGCTGCCGGGGAATCAACTCCTTGAGCTTGTCGGCGACCTTGCGTCCCCACTCGTAGGCCTTGTCGCTGTGAATGATGACGGAAAAGGCGTCAATGGGATCGGAGTTGATCAGCATGTCGAGCTTCACGAGGTTGCTCTCGCGGTAATCCAGCAGCTCGTAATCCAGGCTGGCATATCCGCGGCTGATGGTTTTCAGCCGGTCATAGAAGTCCAGAATGATCTCCGCAAGCGGAAACTCGAAATCGAACTCCACGCGAGTAGAGTCGACATAGCTCATGTTCTTATAGATGCCGCGTCGATCGGTGCCGAGCGTCATGATGTTGCCGATGTACTCGGCTGGCGCCACGATGCGCGCTTTTACGAACGGTTCCTCAATTCGGTCAACCGTGGAGCCATGTGGCAGGAGTGAGGGATTCTCCAACAGCATCATGCTGCCGTCATTCCGGTACACATGATACTCCACGTTGGGCACGGTAGTGACGAGATCGAGGTCGAACTCCCGCTCCAGCCGCTCCTGTACGATCTCCATGTGCAGTAGACCCAGAAAACCAGCGCGAAAGCCAAAGCCCAGCGCGGTGGATGTCTCCGGCTCGTAATGCAGCGAGCCGTCGTTGAGCTGCAGCTTCTCGAGCGCGTCACGCAGATTTTCATACTGATTCGTATCCGTCGGATACATCCCGGCGAAGACCATGGACTTGATGTCCTGGTAGCCAGGAAGAGCCTCGGACGCGCGGTTCTTGACGTCGAATATCGTGTCTCCCACGCGCGTCTCCTGCACACGCCGCACATTGGCGATTACGTATCCGACTTCGCCGGGCCGCAATGCCTCCGCCTTCACCTGCCGTAACTGGCTGTAGCCCACCTCGATGACATCGTATTCTTCGCCACTGGCTCCAAAGGCGATTCGCATTCCGGGAGCCAGTGTTCCGTCCACGACGCGCACCATTGGGATGGCTCCGCGATACCGGTCGTAGTAAGAGTCGAAAATCAGCGCGCGGAGCGGACCACCTGGATCCCCCTCAGGAGGCGGCACACGCCGGATTATCGCTTCCAACAGCTCGCCGATTCCCAGCCCGACCTTGGCGCTCACGTGCAGAATGTCATCCTCGTTGGCACCGAGCAGGTCGTGCAGCTCCTTGTGCCTCCGCTCCGGCTCCGCGCCCGGTAGATCGATCTTGTTGAGCACCGGGATTATCTCGAGGCCGGCATCGAGCGCCAGAAAGAGATTCGAGAGCGTCTGCGCCTGCACGCCCTGTGACGCATCCACTACGAGGATGGCGCCTTCGCAAGCGGCGAGAGAGCGCGACACTTCGTAAGTGAAGTCGACGTGTCCGGGTGTATCGATAAGATTGAGCGCGTAGCTGATCCCGCTTTGCGCCACGTACGTCATCCGCACCGCGTTCAGCTTGATCGTGATTCCGCGCTCGCGCTCCAGGTCGAGAGTGTCAAGCATCTGCTCTTTTATCTCGCGCTTTTGCACGGTACCGGTTGATTCAATGAGCCGGTCAGCCAGCGTTGACTTGCCGTGATCGATGTGCGCGATTATGCAGAAGTTGCGGATGG
This sequence comes from Gemmatimonadaceae bacterium, assembly GCA_013817545.1. Classification (GTDB taxonomy): domain Bacteria; phylum Gemmatimonadota; class Gemmatimonadetes; order Gemmatimonadales; family Gemmatimonadaceae; genus JACMME01. Next base: position 6,736 of record JACDCM010000077.1, read on the forward strand.
AGTCTAGCTTCAACGGGCGGTCTCGTGATTCAGGGAACGGCGGTGATTTGCCGGGAATCACGAAATATAGTCGACGTTGGACTCGAGTTGCCCTTGGCGTAGCCCTGACGCCAAGTCGCAGCGTTCCGAAATTAAAGATTACCGGTTCGCGGGCCAGGACATTTTCTGCCCATATTTGCGTTCCGACGTAAACTACCCTTATGCGCCTGCTTTGAATTACTGCGGTGGCAGCCGGTCGGGCGCCACCATTTCCCAGGGAGATCACAATGAATCCATCACGCATTTCAACGACGATGCTGGGCACTGCCACATTCTTGATAGCCATTGCCGGCTGCCAAACCGGCTCGAGTGACGACGCCGCGACTGCGGACACGCTCGCCTCGAACACTTCGGCCGAAGCGCCAGCTGCTGTTCAGCCTGCAGGTGATGCAATGGCATCGGGGGGAATGCTCGATCCCGGAGCTGCCTCTCGCGACCAATTGCTGGCGCTACCAGGAATGAATGCAGCCGCGGCTGACGCTCTTATCACTGCCCGCCCGTTCGAAAACATGGTGGCTGTGGACGGCGTTCTCGCGAAGCACATGAGCCAGCCGGAGCGCGCAGCGGTGTACGCACGTCTCTGGAAGCCTATCGACCTGAATACCGCAAAGGCTGAAGAAATTCTCCTGATACCTGGGGTTGGTGAGAAGATGAAGCATGAGTTCGAGGAATACCGACCATATCGCGCAATGGAGCAGTTCAGGCGCGAGATGGGCAAGTATGTGGACAAGGCGGAAGTCGCGCGGTTGGAGCGGTACGTCATGATCCGCTAGACCGCTGTGGAGAGCCCCTACGGCAAGCGCCCGCGCGGATATCGTTTGCCGGATGCGACAAGGCTCGGCGTGGTTCGGCTTCAGGTGAGTGACCTCGCGCGGTCGCTGGCTTTTTACGAGGATGTTGTCGGCTTCCAGGTGACTGACCGTGCGACAGATCGTGCGACGCTCGGCGCGCAGGGTGACTCTATTCCCGTCATGGAGATCCTCGAGCGCGTCGGCGCCGCTCCTGCGCCGCGCCGAGGGCGGCTCGGCCTCTTCCACTTCGCGATTCTCGTCCCCGACCGCGCCTCCCTTGCACGATTTGTAGCGCACCTCTCGGAGTTGGGCGTGAGTGCGGGTGCCGCGGATCACCTTGTAAGTGAGGCGCTATACCTGCAGGATCCGGATGGGCTAGGGATCGAGGTATACGCCGACCGGCCGCGGGGCGCGTGGCGCCGAAATGGAAGTGAGCTGGCCATGGAAACAAAGCCGCTTGATATGTTGGAGCTTGCTCGTGCAGCAGGCGACCAACGGTGGTCCGGCATGCCAGCTGGTACGGTGATCGGCCATGTGCACTTGCACGTGGCCGATCTCGACGAAGGGACCACGTTTTTTCATCATGCCTTGGGCTTCGACACAACAGTGTGGAGCTATCCGGGCGCGCTCTTTCTTTCTGCGGGCGATTACCACCACCACCTGGGTCTAAACACATGGGCCGGACCTGGCGCGGCGCGACCAAAGCCGGATGACGCTCGTTTGCTGGAATGGGAAATTCGTACGCCATCGGAGGGAGATGCCGATGCCGCCGCTGATAGTATCGCAGCGGCGGGATACGTAGTTACTCGCGCGGAACGGGGGTGGCTTGTAGAAGATCCGTGGGGGACTGCTTTCCGGATTAGCGGGTAATAGCTCGGTTTTCGGTGTTCGGTTGATACAGCGCGGTTATCGGAATTCGGGTAACCGCGCTGATTCAGTGAACGCCCTCCAGGCAGACTTCCAGTTCGGTCATGTTGCCACTCTCAATTACAGACAGCCCCGCCAGTTGGAGATCGCTGCAACTGCGGCACCCACCCTCCACGCTACCTGTCAGGGGGTCCGGCGCCGGCGCGATGTGCCGCTGCTTCCCTTCTGAGCCGGCTTCGCGGTTTCTCCGCGCTTGGTTTCCTTGACGGAAGGCGAGGGGCGGCGATCCGATGCGGGCTCGGTGCGGCGCGAGCGGTCTTGCTCACGGGCCGGTGCGCTTTGAGGTTCGCTCTTGCTGTCGTCACGACGAGGAGTGTCCGGCGACTTGTGGTCGTCTCCATCCCGGCGTGGCGGTCTGGAATTCGGGCCTGTTTTCTCCCGCTCTTCACCCTCCGACACGACGACGCGCCGGCGTCCCTCCGTGCCAGTTGAGACTTCATCGCCAGGGCGAGTGGCGCCTGGATCGGAGTCCGCTCTCCGCGCGGGAATGTTAGGGTCGCTGGCTGGAGATCCTGGGCGGCGATAGTCGCGATTGTCTTCGCGCTCACGATATCCGACAGAAGTTTCGCTTGAGCCGGAGCTCACGGCAGGCTGAGGCTTGGAATCAAAACGGGGTCGCCTTGGCTCACGCACATACACGACCCGGCTACCGGAGTAATATCGGTTGGAGTAGTAGTACGAATCATGGTAGGAAACGCGGTAGTCGCGGCACCGGTACGAGAATGGGCTCCAAAGGATGGAGAAACCGCCGCCGTAGCAATCGTAGTCTGCATACCTCGGGTAGCGCGAGCGTTGGCCGACGTGATACTCGATGTAATCGAGAGCGTACTCGGCCCCTCCATCCAGCAGGCGGCTCGCGAGGTTCTCGATGGCAGTGAACGGGTCTCCTCCAATGCGGCCCAGGCCGGCAAAGTGAACGCCGTTGCCGAGTCCAAGATTATCGAAGTCGAACGGCTCGTGCGACACCATGGCGAATATGAATCCGAGTCCAGCAGGCTCGTTAGCCGCAAAGGAGCCGTGCCGACCAGATGAGGCCAGATAATTCCGACCGCCGCGCACTCGCCCAGACCGGTTGACGGACTCGGGATAAAGCAAGTCAAGCCGCCCGTCCGTGTCGATTCTGACCACGGCTACAAAAGCGTCATCGTCAGCGCGAAAATAAACATCCGCTCTTTCGCCGTGGCGAAGCACCTCATCACCCGCCAGCCAGAGCCGAATGGATGGCGGCTGCGATCGCGAGGGCGCGATTGGTAGTGGGGAAAGGTGAGAGCGCCCGTGAACTGCTTCGGGCGGTGTGAATGAAATCAGGGTCGCGGCGGCAAGCAGCGCGGAAGCGAGATCCAGCATCGGGAAACTCCGAAGGTGACTTTAATCACTCGGGCACTGTGTGTGCCTCGTTCTGAATCGCCGTCTATCCCGCTACGCGACAATGCTTTGAGTTGAGGCGGCCGGGCTCGACCGCACTGCACTGTCCCTCTCTGGAGACGCAGCGACACACGTGCGAGTGGACACATGGCCAGACTACACCGCGCCAGCGTAACGCGTGATTGGCCACGCAAACCTGTTCGGTTAGCGACCTCCCGGGCTCCCTGGAAGGGGTATGGCGGCGGCAGCCCACGACTCCTCGGCGTCAACGGTGTATCGCGCGTCTCCAATCCTGACCAGAGAATCCGCACGGCGCCGCTCGACGACGAAGAACGGGAAGCGCGCCCAGCCAAGAAAAGCGCGCCCATTCGGCGTTGCTCGCGCCACGGATACCGCGGGATCATCTGCACCTTTGGGGACAAGATGTTCGTCGAGCGCGAAACGTGGCGACGGCCGCCATGCCAGAGTGCCAAAACGGTAAGCTGCGCCTTCGTCGAACACTACCAGTCTGCGAAAGGGTGTTACCGGTACTGGGGCAACCATGAAGCGCGCATGCGCATCGAAGCCAGCCGCGGCCATATCGCGCTGCACGATACGCCGTCCCGACGCGTTTGCCGCGAGCATTGCAACGATATATGTGGCTACGCCGGCGAGCGCCCAGCGTGCGGGACGTTGTGCGGCGTCACGCTCCGCCGGATCCCGCGCAGCGCGCCACCGACGTCGCGCCCAGACAGTACCAACAGCCAACATGCCCCAGATCCACGGGTCTACGATGAAAAGTGCATCGCCATAGAACCAGCGGTCGCTGAACGGCATGAGCCAGCGCATCCCGTAAACGTTCAGCCAGTCGAGCACCGGGTGTGTTACAATCCCGATAGCCGCGAGGAGGAGAATCTGCTTCGCGCGCGGGGGCGCGGCCGCCGCATTCCGGCGCCTGCGAACGAACCGATCCCACGCCAGCATAAGTCCGGTTAGGACGAACGGAAGCACTACAAGAGCGGGAACACCATGCGTCCAACCACGCCGGAAGTCGAGCCCGTGTCCGAGGGGAACAGCGACAATATCGATATCGGGAAAATTGGCGGCGATCATGAGCGTCGCCGCACCGAGCGCCGAACGATGCTTCAGTCCCGCTTCGCCGAGCGCGGCTCCGACGAGGGTGTGGCAGACGTTATCCATGCGGGAATGTACGCCAATCCGGCCAAACGGTGGAGTAAGCGCCTTGCAAGCGGCCCTCCCCAACGGTTTTTTCGCAATGGCCAAAAACAGATTGGACACGCGCATGAATCGAACAATGAAAATTGAGATCTGGTCAGACATAGCCTGTCCCTGGTGCTACGTCGGCAAGCGGCGGTTCGATCTGGCGCGCAGCCACCCGAAGTGCTGCTGGATGCCCTGCGTCGAGCCCGGAGTGAATCGTCGCGGGAAGGCGCCTGAACTTTCGGCGAGTTGATTGAACAGGGCGTGCGGGTGCCTGGCGCAGCTACCCGTTCTTGCCATGCGGTCTCCGAATACGCGATATTGTTTCGCTGACAGTCCACCCGAGCGACGAGGCGAGCAGGCCCATGACCGCTCTTACATACGACACCGCCGGCGTCGTTCGCGAGACGTCCCCACTATCGCCCCCTTGTGCGAGAGCTGGACTTCGCATTTCCGAGATGGCCGATGGGCTCATGGGCTCGGAGATCCTCAGGATCGGCGCTGAAGTGCGCGCCATCCGCGCGGCCGGAACGCAGATATGCAATCTCACCGTCGGCGACTTCGACCCCGCTGAGTTCCGCATCCCGCGGTACCTCGAAGATCACATTGAGGAGGCGCTGCGGCGCGGCGAGACGAACTACCCGCCGTCCGATGGGACGATGCAGCTCCGCCAGGCCGTGCTCGCGTTCTACGAGCGCTGGCTCGGCCTGCGCTACCCGGTGGAGTCGGTGCTCATCACGTCGGGCTCCCGTCCGGGGATCTACTCCACCTTCCGCACTCTGGTGGATCCGGGCGACCGTGTGGTATACGGCGTGCCGTCGTGGAACAACAACCACTACTGCTACCTGACAGGCGGCGTTGGCGTCCCGATCGTCTGCGGGAGTGATGCGGTGTTTCTTCCCACGCGCGAGCTGCTCGAGAACGCCGTGCGCGGCGCGCGTCTGCTCGTGCTCAACTCCCCGTCGAACCCCACGGGCACTGTGTTCGACACCGAAACGCTGGCTGGAATCTGCGACTTGGTGCTTGAGGAGAACGCGCGGCGTGGGGTGGGGGAGCGCCCGCTGTACGTGCTGTACGATCAGGTGTACTGGATGCTCACATTCGGCGGCACGGTGCACGTGGACCCGGTAAGCTTGCGGCCCGAGATGGCGGCGTACACGATATTCGTCGATGGGATCTCCAAGGCGTTCGCTGCAACCGGGGTGCGCGTCGGCTGGGTGGTTGGGCCGGCGGACGTCATCCGTCCCATGTCGTGTTTAATCGGGCACATCGGCGCCTGGGCGCCGCGTGCTGAGCAGGCGGCAACGGCGCAACTCCTCGGCGCCACGGAGGAGGTGAGCGCTTACCGCGCCGAGCTTACGCGCGGTTTGAGGCAGCGACTCGATGGGCTCCACGACGGCCTGCATGCGCTACGCCGCGCGGGGCTCCCGGTCGATTCCTTTTCGCCAAAGGGAGCGATCTACCTGAGCGCCCGGTTCGCGCTCAACGGGACTCTCACGGCAGACGGCGTGGTGCTGCGCACCAATGAAGACATCCGCCGCTACTTGCTGCGAGAGGCCGCCCTTGCTGCCGTCCCTTTCCAGGCGTTCGGCGCGATGGAGGAGACGGGGTGGTTCCGGCTCTCGGTAGGCGCCGTATCACTCGCCGAGATCGACCAGGTGCTACCGCGTGTGCAAGCGGCGGTGGAGGTGGTAACGAGCGCTGACTGAGGTGCTTTCTGCGTGGGAGTGTGGCGCCAGATGAGGTTGATTGGCATCGGAGTACAGGTCCTCCTATGGAAACCATGCGCGCCCGGCGCGCTAACATGATAGATCCAACCACAATCGCTCCGCTCGGCCACATCGACTCCAGGCGTGCGTTTGCCCTGATTTCCTTAGCGCCCCACCCACCACGTCCCTTTCACTACGAACACATTCTCCGGATGTACGCTCAGCAGTTCGTCGAAATCCCGCCCAAACTCGAACTCACCCGATGGAATAGACGCGAACCGGCTCTGCTGCCAGACCAGGAAGAGCGCTGAGCCCGGACGGTATTCCCACCGAAGCACAGCGTTTCCGCGCAGTGAGCGG
>JACDCM010000384.1 GCA_013817545.1 Gemmatimonadaceae bacterium
CCACTTCGCCAGGCAGCGCATCGGCCATGAACATGCTCAGCGTCGGGCAGTGCCAGACGCCGTTCGCCTTGGTCAGGGAAACGAGGGGGGGGAGCTTGGCGAAATCGACATACTCCCAGGCCCGCAACCGCTGCCCGCTTCCGGTGTTGAACGTGGGCGCCCGGTAGCCATCGGTCGATCGGTACGGAGATGAATCAGCCTGGAGCGCCAGATCGTATCCGTGCAGGTGCTCGATCGAGGCCTGACGCGAGCGCAGTGCGTGTTCCAGGGGCACCGCGAGGGGAACGTGGCCGATCACGGGGATTCGCAACTCACGCGCCGTTCGGATAGCTGCGTCGTAGGCGTCGAGACTCAGGCCATCGTAGACCTTCACGTAGTCGTAGCCCCCTGCCTGCGTGGCGATCACGGCCTGGCGGGCCTCTTCGGCCGTATGCACTTTGATGGAACTCTCGGCCCACCGGGGCGGATCGCCGTCGAGGTGGAGGCCGGCCGTGTAGATCGTCGGCCCCAGCGCGGTGTCGGCCCGAACCATGTCCCGCAACGCGCGCGTCCCGTTGGTGGCGTCCGCCGTGCTACGGACGGTGGTGACACCATTCGCCACGAAGAGCGCCATGTGGCCGGGCCAGCGGGCGGGGGCGAGGTGGACGTGCATGTCCGCGAGGCCGGGCATGAGGTAGCGCCCGCCCCCCTCGATCCGGAGGGCGCCCAGCGGCACCTTGACATCGGCGACCGGTCCGATGCGTGTGATGCGGCCGTCCCGGACGAGGACCGTCTGATGCGGGAGCACCCGCTCGCGGTCCATCGGAACGACGTTCACGTCGACGAACGCTGTCTCGATTGGAGGGGTGGCAGCGCGCACCGGAGTTGCGCGCGGCCGTCTCTGCGCGAAGACGGACACCGGGGCGACTAGCAGAATAAGGCCGATCAGCGCTCCGAGCGGGCGGAAAGTCATCTTTGTCTCATCGGTGAAGGTGGTGAGTTACTTGACACGACGGCTGCACGCCGCGTGGCCATTCTTGCTCGGAAGTCCCGAAGTGGTGTCTGCTGAGTGCCGTTCGCTTTCACGACGAACAATTGGCGGATCTCACTTTCGATAGGCGGAAGATCCCTGTCGAACGCTCCCCCTTCACCACAACGAGGTCCGCCTCCTACGCCGTGATCGCAATCAGGGCCGAGAGGGCCGCGGCCCGACGGCGCAAGCCGCGGACGCGCTGCATCACCGCCGCCCAGCCGATCACCCACTTCCGTCGCTGAGGCATGGGCGGGGAAAACAGGCCTCATGGCCGCACCCGCAGCTGAAGCGACACGTCGTCCCCACCCGGTGGCGCACCGGGAACCTTGATTCGCACGTGGAGAACATCGGCGGACGACTCGAACTCGAAGTCGTATGTCTCGCCCTGAAAGATGCGCAGCTGCGCGGGTTGCACGCGTTGCTGAGCCACCGGAAGATCGAAACCGTCCTTCGCGACGGCCTTCCACAGGATAGGCGCCGAATCTGTGGAGAGGGTGAAGATGACGTTGTCCTCGGGGCTGATGTTGATGACGCGGAGCCGCTGCGTGCCGTGTCGCCGACGTTGGAGCGGCGCGGGCGCGGTGCTCCCGTTGAGCAGGATCGATGCTTTCCCGTTCGGCCGTCCGAATCCGACGACCATCACTTGGTCGGCCTCGGGCGCATCGGGCTGATCCGGGGCCAGCACGAGGAGGGCTCCATAGAGTCCCCGGCTCAGCTGCACTTTATCGGTGAGGTGCGCGTGGTATATGAAGGTGCCCGCACGCGGCGGCGTGAACCGCACGACGAACGAATCGCGGGGAGCGATCATCGGTGCCAGGTTGTCACCGCTGCCGCTCCAACCGGCGATGCCGTCGTAATAGCTCTCCAGCTCGATGCCATGCCAGTGGACGGCGGTGTGAGTCGTCAGGCGGTTGACCACGGTGATCTCCACTGGCTGGTCGCGGCGCAGCACCAGCCGCGGACCGGGAATCAGGATCGAATCCGGCGCCGGCTCCGACGCGCCTTCCTGCAGCACGTAGCCGTATCCGGGCCGACGGCCGTAGTAAGCTGGCCGCTCCTGAACCAGCAGTCGCATCTTCCGCGGCGCAGTGGCGCTTTGCGCGACGACCGACTCGCCCGCACGTGGAAGAATCGTGATGGCATTCACGAGGCCCGACATGTCCCATTTCATGTGCTCCTGCGCGTCATGAAACGGCATCTCCGGATAGGGGGGCGAGCGTCCCGCAATCACGTGCCGGTGCTGTCCGGCCACGTGATCTGCGTTATGGCAATGGAACAGCCAGTTTCCAGGACGACTCGGCACCCACGTGATCGCCATGCTGCTGCGACCCGGCAGGTTCTCTGTCACGACCCAGCGTCGTTGGGATGCGGCATAGAGCGTGTCAGCGTCCCACCCGCCGCGAGCGTCCACGCGATAGTAGAAGCCGTGGAGATGCATCGGATGGTGCGACGCCGCGCCCTCTTCGCCATTCAACACCCGCCAGCGCACCGTGTCGCCGACCGTGTGCACGAACTTCTCGGTGTACGGCCATGATTTGCCGTTCATCGCGAGAAAGTAGGGGTTGTTCCCAATCGGTACGGGAGCCCAGCCGGTCGCAACGAATATCCGATCCTGCGGAGCCCCATCCTCGTCGATGATCAGCCCGCCGGCGAGTTGGCCCTCCACTCCAGCGAAGCGAAACTTGTCGCCTCGCCGCTCGCCGGCCGCGTAGAGAAAGCTGCCGGCGGCCGGCGGCCGGTAGCGCACACGCGCTGTCGCTTTCGGCGCAAGCCAGAGCGTGTCGGATCGCCCGCGCATGCCGAGCACGGCGAGCGTATCGGCGAGCGAGTTGGTAATAGTCGCGTCGATAGTCGTGCCGAGCGGAATGCGGATCAGCGGGCCGGGCACCAGCGGCGCATGTCCGGCCTCACCAAATGCGGCGACCACCTTGAACGGGCCGTCCTCCGCTTCTGGGTACCACGCCGCCCGCTGCGCCACGAGGTGGATCGTGAGCACGCCGTCGCGCAGGCTCCCGGCGCTCTGCCGGTTATCGTTGGTGGTCGCACGGACCGGCGGTTCACCCGTGTTCAGCGGTACCGGCGATGTCGCGTGGGCCGACGTAACCACGGCGATGCCCGCCGCCAGCGCGGTACTCCATGACGAAAGCTGCATGTGCAATCTCCGGAACGAGGGGCCGTCTCGCCGCTCAGCGGCGCACCGGGAGAACAGTGAAGGCAGCACGCATCGAGGACCCGACGACGTAGTCGCCCGGCTCGAATGTCACGGTCGTGAGCATTGATTCACCCGCCGGCACGTCGGAGAGTCCACCCCACGGATCGAACGGTCTCGTCATGGTGGGATTGTCACGCGGCTGCCAGGCGAGCGCCTCGGCGGTCGTACGGCCGGGCAACACGCGGCGGATTTGGAACTCGTAGGCCTTGGCGCTTCCATTCTCCACGCGGATGAGCCGGCGCCCTGCGGTGACCTGCTGGGACAGCTCGAGCGCGCCGTCGCCAGTGAGCCGCATAACGATATCAGGCTTCGGTGTGGCCGCCGGTGCAGAGCGTGCCGGCACCACGGTGAGCGCCTTGAACATGCCGTTGAGTAAGTGGTACCGCGACCGGTCTTCCCGCGCCGCGCCGACGAAGCACGTGAGGACGTAGTTGCCGGGCTTTAGAACGAGCGTCGCGTTCGTCGTGCGCGGTGGCAGGGCGAAGCCGGGCCCCCCGAGGTTGCGGGCCCACTTATGCGGCTCGCGCGCTTGCACCGCCCGATGGAAATCTGCCGCCGTCCTGCCGCTGTCGAGTCGCACGATCCACAGCATGTGAAACCCGCGAGTGGGATCGCCGTGCTCCGCGGCCCCGGAGTCTCGTGCGACGCCGCCGGTCATAACGCGCCGGCGGATGAGCCCCATTTGCCGGAGCTGAAACGTGATGAGCCCCGCCTGGATCGTATCCGGTGCCTGAAAGTAGAATTCGCCCGCCGCGACATCGATCACTTTCCCTGGGAGCGCCCGGGAGGCGTTACCGGAGGCGTCCAGACGCTCCTGGGCCGTGAGCTGGCCTGCCTGGA
>JACDCM010000385.1 GCA_013817545.1 Gemmatimonadaceae bacterium
GGAGGCGCAGAACGCGAACGCTTACGGGCGCTACATCTACATCCACGGGACGCCGGAAGAGCGGAACATAGGAGCGCCGGCAAGTTATGGCTGTGTGCGGATGCGATCGAGCGATGTCATCGGGCTTTACGACATAGTCGGAGAAGGAGCGCGGGTCAGCATTGTGAATACACCCTTGGCGGCAACCGTTCCGGCGCTTTCACCGCCGCCCACACAGGTTGCTGTGGCGGAACCACCGCACGGCGCCGCCGCTCATTCGGCGCCATAAACATCAGGCGGTCCGCGCAGTCCGTGGTGTAGCGCCCCCGCTCTGTCGGCGTTTACACGCGTCGTCGGCAGCCACCGGTCGCCAGGGTGACAGAGCGCCCGCGCTACGGCATGCCATCTAAGGCATTCGTCCCAGGTGTTCCCGGGCGAACCGCCCAGAGAGCGCCTCGAGATCGGCGTCCACCATGATTTGAACAAGCTCAGCAAAGCGGACCTTGGGCTCCCATTTCAGAAACTTCTTCGCCTTCGTCGGATCGCCAATGAGTAACTCGACCTCCGCCGGGCGCTCATAGCGATCGTCATGCTTCACATATTCTTTCCAGTCGAGGTCAACGCGGGCAAACGCGGTCTCGAGGAACTCCCGCACCGTATGAGTTTCGTTTGTGGCCAGGACAAAGTCGTCGGGAGCGTCGTGTTGCACGATGCGCCACATCCCCTCGACATATTCCGGCGCGTAACCCCAATCCCGTTTCGCGTCGAGATTCCCGAGAAAGAGCTCTTTTTGGAGGCCATGCTTGATTGCAGCCACGGCGCGCGTGATCTTCCGCGTCACGAAAGTCTCGCCGCGCCGGGGACTCTCGTGATTGAAGAGAATGCCATTGCTGGCATGGAGGCCATAGCTTTCGCGATAGTTGATTGTTGCCCAGTAGGAGAAAACCTTCGAGACAGCGTAGGGACTGCGCGGCCAGAAAGGGGTCGTCTCGGTTTGGGGAACAGCCTGCGCCTTCCCGAACATTTCGCTCGAGGAGGCTTGGTAGAAGCGTGGCTTGATTCCCGTCTCGCGCATTGCCTCCAGGATGCGGATTGTGCCAACACCGGTGACGTCAGATGTGTATTCGGGAATATCGAAGCTGACACGCACATGGCTTTGCGCCGCCAGATGGTAAATCTCGTCGGGCTTCAAATCGTACAGCAACTTCACCAGATTCACGGAGTCGCTCAGGTCGCCGTAGTGCAGAAATAGCCGCACGCCGTTGATGTGCGGATCGGCGTAGAGATGATCGATGCGCGAAGTGTTAAAGGTGCTGGCGCGGCGGATGATGCCGTGGACCTCGTAGCCCTTTTGCAACAGGAGATCGGCAAGATAACTGCCGTCCTGTCCGGTGATACCCGTAATGAGCGCTCGCGTCATAACGGTTCGGTTTCGATCAACGAGGAGACGGCAGCAGAAGCTGCGAGATTCGCCAGCACCGCCCGCTGCGCCTGAATCAATCCGGCGATGCTCTTGCGGCCGAGACTTAACATTCGCGTCAGTTGTTCCTGTGAAAAGGTCGACTCTTCGCCTGACCCTTGCAGCTCGACGAACTCGCCTTCGCCCGTAGCCACCATATTGAAATCAACCGTCACGGCCTTGTCCTCGTCGTAGTCCAAATCCACGATGGGACTGCCGTCCAGAATGCCAGCGCTAATCGCAGCAACGAAGCTTTTGATCGGTGGCGACTCGAGCTTCTGCTCGTCCACCAGCCTTCGACACGCGACAGCGACGGCGAGGCTGGCTCCAGTGATCGCAGCGGTTCGAGTGCCGCCGTCGGCCTGGAGGACGTCGCAATCAACCCACATGGTGCGTGGGCCGAGCTTCTCGAGATCGACAACTGCTCTGAGTGACCGGCCAATCAGGCGTTGGATCTCGCTGCTGCGCCCGTCAAGTTTCCCTTTGCTGATGTCGCGCGGCTTCCGCGTCTGGGTCGAATAGGGGAGCATGGAGTATTCGGCCGTAAGCCAGCCGCCGGTCACGCCTTGTTCTTTCATCCAGCGCGGCACGCCGTTCTCAATCATGACCGCGCAGATCACGCGCGTGTTCCCCATCGCAATCAGGACCGAGCCGCTCGCTTGCGGCGCGATCCCCAGCTCAAAGCTGATGGGACGGACTTGGTCGGCGGCTCGGCCGTCGAGGCGGTTCATGCCGCAAGCTAAGCGGCGTTCTCCGTCTGACTACCCCGAAACTTCGCCGTGTTCAGCCGTTGATGACCGAACCGCCGTTTGGATGGAGAATCTGACCGGTCATGTAGGAGGCGTCGTCTGAGGCGAGGAAGACATAACTGGGCGCGACCTCCTCCGGTTGCCCGGGCCGTTTCAGCAACACATCACTGCCGAAGGTTTCAACCTTCTCTCCCTCAAACGTAGACGGGATCAGCGGTGTCCAGATCGGACCGGGCGCGACGCCATTAACGCGGATGCCCTTTTCCGCCAGCGCCTGGGAAAGCGAACGGGTAAAAGCGACGATGGCACCTTTCGTTGCGGAGTAATCGAGAAGTTGCGGACTGCCATTGTAAGCCGTTACCGAGGTGTGTTTACAATTGCGCTCCCCTTCTTTAGGTGCTTCAAGGCCGCTTTCGTAAGGAAGAACATCGAAAAAATGTTTGTGCGGAATGTCCGTTCGAGTTGCTGCTCGCTGATCTCCTCGATGCTGTCCTTTGGATGCTGCTCGGCGGCGTTGTTCACGAGAATGTCGAGCTTGCCGAGTTCTCGCGCTGTTTGCTCCACCAGCGCTTTGCAGAACTGCTCGTCACCAATGTCGCCGGGCACGGTGATGCACTTGCGCTTCTGTTCTTCGACAAGGCGGCGCGTCTCTTCCGCATCTTTGTGTTCGTTCAGGTAGCTGATCGCGACGTCGGCGCCCTCTTTCGCGAACATCACGGCAATCGCCCGGCCGATGCCGCTGTCACCGCCGGTGATCAGCGCCACCTTGTTCTGCAATTTCCCGCTGCCGAGATAATGCACGTCGTTTGCTTCTGGACGCGGCGACATCTCGTGTTCGTGGCCAGGCTTTTGGGTCTGGTGCTGTGGCGGGAGGGTTTTCTGTTCTTTGGGCATATTTGGAATTCAGGTTGATGTCAGGCGACGACTCTATGAGCAGGCGCCGTCAGCGAATTCGCCTTTGCTGAGGCGATTAGTTGTCGGAAAGTGCGGAGGAGCATTCGACCGCTGCCGACTGCGAAACCGGCGGGGCGAAGAATCCTCGCCGCTCAGTTTGACGGTCGGTGCACTATGCCTATTTTCCTCGCCTCCGCCGCCGCTCCTCTCCTGCTCTTTCGAGCAGCGATTGGCAGGCGACACGGGGATAAAAATTTTTGCGAAATCTGAGTTGACGGTTTCGTCGACCCGGCTATTTTCAAAACCCCGCTGGAAACGGGGCTCCTGACGTGAAAATGGACGGAGTGCGTTCTTGGATATTTTGGGACTGCAAATTGAACTCAATTTTGTCCCGGCCTGATGACGGCAACGTGATTGGAGTCGGAAAGACAGGGTTGGGTTTTTTTGTCGGCTAGAATATTCGAGGCTGCCGGTTCTTTGACATCTACATACAGGGTAGTAAAAACAACTTTTAAGAGCTGAGTCTGAAAATAACGACCGGGAAGGTAAGATGTCCCGGTCCGAGAGTTTCAGTTATCAAAAAGATCTGTGTCCCCGCGCCTTAAGCAGCGCGGAATCAGGACACAACAGATTGATCAAGCTACAAAGAGCACATAATGGATGCCTTGGTGCCAATAGGCGATGAAGGACGTGGCTAACTGCGATAAGCTTCGGAGAGCGGTAAACACGCTGTGACCCGGAGATTTCCGAATGGGGTAACCTGAGTGGGATAATACCTGCTCGAGTTTCTGTGAATACATAGCAGAAACATCGCGACACCCGGTGAAGTGAAACATCTCAGTAACCGGAGGAAAAGAAAGCGAAAGCGATTCCGTAAGTAGTGGCGAGCGAAAGCGGACCAGGCCAAACCAGCAGCTTGCTGCTGGGGTTGTAGGAGCCCGATGTGGTAGTGCAACGATTAGATGAAGCGAATGGAAAATC
>JACDCM010000078.1:0-5436 GCA_013817545.1 Gemmatimonadaceae bacterium
CTTGCACGGCGTCTATCGATACAACTTGAATCTTCGCACGCGCTGGTCAAACGCAACCGCTGCCGGTACTTCGCGATCGATGACTGTATCGGGATCTTCACCTCGCATGAGCGCCTCTCGTACCCGCGCTGGTCCCATGCGCTCGTCAAATGTCTGCGCTCGAATTTGGAGTGAGTCGGGGTTTGTCTTCGCCACCGCCCATAGTAGTGCGGCGCCTACTCTCACGGAATGCATGCGCTCGCGATCGGTTACCACTACCCGAATCCACCTGACCTCAATGCCACCGTACTTCTTGTCCGTGGGATTGATAGGGGCGAATCGCTGCGCCTCGAACCTGACGCCCGCAAGGCCACGATCGTTCAGGAGCTCGACCGCGCGAACCGCATTGAGCCATGGAGCACCGACACGCTGAAAGGCATCCGGAGTTCCACGACCAACCGAGAGATTTGACCCTTCGAAAGGAACCACCGCAGGGTACAGCGTCGCACTTGCAAGCGAGGGCATGTTCGGCGATGGCTTGACCCAGGGAAGACCGGTTTCGTCAAACCACATCGCTCGCCGCCAACCATCGGCTGGGATGACGTGCAGGTCCGCTCCGATTCCAAGCACTTCGTTGTACATGAGCGCGAGCTCACCCATGGTCATTCCATGCCTGAGCGGGAGCGGATATAATGACACTGGCTGTGCGCGGCGATCAGCGTTGTGCGACGCTGCGTACGTCTGTGTTGAATCGAGCACCGGTCCTTCGACGCGGTCTCCAGTGATCGGATTTGGGCGATCGAGTACTATGACGGATACCTTGTTTCGGGCTGCCGCGCGCATTGCATAAACCATCGATGCCGGATAAGTCCAGGTGCGCGTGCCGAGGTCCTGCAAGTCAATGATCAGCGCATCGAGACCTCGCAGAGTGCTATCGGGCGGCTCGATGGTTGTGGGATTGTACAGAGAGTGGATCGGAAGCCCTGTGCGCTCATCGCGCCCGCTGGCGATATTGCTCCGGTCTTCGGCGCCACGAATCCCGTGCTCGGGTGAGAATAGCGCCACGAGTCGCGGCCCCGTGGTTCCAGCCGGGCGGTACAAGAGATCGATATCGCTTCTACTCCGTTCATCGAGGCCTGTCTGATTCGTGAGCAGACCTACTCGTTTGCCGTTGATCAACGCAATACTATCCTCGAGCAGCACCGTGATTCCCGGGCGAACGCGACTTCGTGCGTTTACGCTTCCGCTAGCCGATTCGTTGTTCGATGTGCCGGGTGCGCGCGCGCACGAAAGCACGGCGATCGTCAGACCAATGAGATTCCTCCTCCACATCTGATGCATTCAGTTTCTCCAGTACTTAGACTGTCGGTCGCGGCGGCGCTCGCACTAGCGTGCGCACGAACTCCGCCCCCGTCACCAGCGGCGCCCCCTGGCGCCATCTCCACCTCGGTCGCGGCTCCTCTTTCCCCCGCGCAGCAAAAGTGGGTAGATGAAACCCTTGCCCGTCTCACCCTGAGGGAACGCGTCGGGCAAATGTTGCACGCGTGGGTGTTGGGAGACTACGCAAGCACTGACGACCCGAGCTTCGTTGAAACTCGCCGCCTGATTACAGAAAGCAAGATCGGTGGCATCACCATGTCGCTCGGCTCGCCGATCGAGGTAGCCGCAAAAATTAACGCATTGCAACGAATAGCCGAGATCCCGCTGCTCGTCGCATCTGATCTCGAACCCGGATTGGGCCGGCTCGTTGGCGGAGTTCATGTCCCCTCACTGCTCCCAGGAGGAAGCGCCACCCTACTGACCACCAACATGGCCATTGGCGCCGCGGGACGGGAGAGCGATGCATACGAGCTGGGCAGGATCGCGGGTCGCGAGGCGCGCGCCATCGGAATTACGGTCGCTTTCTCGCCGACAGTCGACGTGAACAACAACCCCGCAAACCCCGTCATCAACACGCGCTCTTTCGGCGAAGACCCGGCGGCGGTTGGCCGCCTTGCCGCCGCGTTCGTTCGAGGAGTGCAGGAACAAGGTGTGGTTGCGACAGTCAAGCACTTTCCAGGACATGGCGACACCGACACCGATTCTCATCTCGCCCTTCCCGTGGTGAAATCCAGCCGGGCTCGCCTCGATTCCGTCGAGCTGGTCCCCTTCCGCGCTGCGATCGAGGCCAACGTAGCAGCAGTGATGACGGCTCACATCGCGCTGCCGGCGATCGGTGATTCTTCGGCTCCGGCGACACTGATTCCGGAAGTCATCACCGAACTCCTGCGTGACTCACTGAACTTTCGCGGATTGATCATCACGGATGCCCTGACAATGGAAGGCGTAGGCAAGGGATACTCTGTGGAGAAAAGTGCCGTGCTTGCGGTCAAGGCCGGCGCCGACATTCTGCTCAACCCCCGCGACATCCCAAAAGCCATCGCGGCAGTTGTGGCCTCCGTCGAAAGCGGAGAAGTCTCTCGTGAGCGCATCGATCGCTCGGTGCGAGCGCTTCTGGCGATGAAGGCCAGGCTTGGCTTGCCCGGGGCACGTTTCACTGACCTGGACAAGTTGCGAGAAGTAGTCGGAGCGCCGAGCCACTGGGCGATTGCGCGCGACGTGGCGCAACGCGCCATCACGCTTCTGCGTGACAGTGCGGCGCTTCTCCCGATTCCTCGAGCTGCGAAGGTCGCGGTGGTAACCTACGCACCGGAGCTCGAGATCCTGGCGGGACGCGCATTCGTTGCCGAACTACGACCAATGCTGAGCGCCGCGAGTGTGCACCGCATCGGTCCGGGATCGAGCCGAGCGGAGCTCGACTCGCTCGCGGCGGCGGTGGGAAGCAGCGACCGCGTAATTGTCACGACCCATGTCCGCACAATCGAGGGAGAGGGAAGGTTCGCGATTCCGCAGCACGTCACAGCCTGGATCGACAGCCTGGCTGCGGGGGGAAACGTGATTGTGGTGGCTAACGGTAATCCTTACGTCATACGGCATTTTCCGAACGTGAAGAGCTACGTGTTGACCTATGGTATCGACCCTCTCCTGGAGCGTGCGGCAGCGCGGGCGTTGACAGGCGACGCGGCCATTTCGGGCCACGCGCCCATCTCCCTGCCAGGCTATTTCTCACGCGGTGATGGCATCATGCGACGATCTCTCCTCGCACAGCGGCAGCTGGAACAGACATTGACCGACACCGTGCGAGCATTACTCGGTCGCGCAGTCACAGACAGCGCCTTTCCTGGCGCGTACGCAGTGGTGGGGAGTACAACGACCATCTACGCAAGCCAGGGAGCTGGCCAGCTCGATTGGGCAGCATCGCCGGCGCCCAACGAAAATACAATTTGGGATCTCGCATCACTCACAAAAGTTGTCGGAATGACCACTGCGATCATGCAGCTGACAGCTCGCGGGCTGGTGGATCTCGATGCGCCAGTGCAGCGCTATCTGCCAATGTTCGCGGGCGATGGAAAGGAACGAGTAAGAGTGCGTGACCTTCTTACGCATTCGTCGGGTCTTCCCTCGTGGCGTCCTTTGTACAAGGAGGCGTCATCACCGGAAAACGCGCTGGCGATCATTCTGGCTACGCCGCTCGACACCGTACCCGGAGCGCGAATGGTGTACAGCGACCTCGGCGCCATCCTGCTCGGCCGTATAGTGGAAGTCGTGACGAAGGAAAAACTTGATCGGTATCTTGGTGAAAACGTCTTTGGCCCACTTGGAATGACGTCTACTTTCTACAAGCCTGACAGCGCTAGTCGGTCTCGTGTCGCGCCAACGGAATTCGATCCATGGCGACAGCGCCATTTGCGTGGCGAGGTTCATGATGAAAACGCTTTCACCCTTGGCGGAGTCTCGGGTCACGCGGGGCTGTTCAGCTCCGCGCACGACATGGTTCGGTTCGCGCGTATGTTGTTAAAGCAGGGAGTGGGGGATGGGGGTTTGGGAGTGGGAACTTCGGGCCCGGCGGCAGCAAATTCGGTGAAGAGTCTCCGAATTGTACCCGCCAGAACAATCCGTGATTTTACCCGCGTTCAGGATTCCTCGCTGTCGCACCGGGCGCTTGGATGGGAGACAGCCAGGGGCGCGAGCTCCGCGGGCCGCTTGATGTCACGCGCTGCTTTCGGTCACACCGGTTTTACCGGGACATCACTCTGGGTGGATCCGAGCCGGGATCTGTTTGTTATTCTGCTTACGAATCGGGTGAACCCCACGCGGGAGAACCGGCGCATCGGCGCCGTGCGCTCGACGCTGGCGGATGCCGTAGTCGCCGCCATGGATGCGGCGCCGCTTTCCGTTGTAACCACACAGTCCGAAACCTCTCCATGAACCTGACCGCAATCGATTGGGCCATCGTTGTCGCGTACTTCGTTCTCTCGGCTGGCGTCGGATTCTATTTCACGGAAAAGGGGGGAGAGAGCTTAAGCGAATACTTCCTTTCCGGGCGCAACGTGCCGTGGTGGCTTGCGAGCGTTTCATGGTCGCTACGACGTTCGCGGCCGACACGCCTCTGGTGGTCACCGGACTGGTAGTTGCTAACGGAGTCGCCGGAAACTGGCTCTGGTGGAACTTCATAATGAGCGGAATGCTCACAGTCTTCTTCTTTGCGCGGCTATGGCGGCGCGCGCACGTGATGACTGACATAGAGTTTACGGAGATCCGTTACAGCGGAAGACCGGCCGCAGTTCTGCGCGGATTCCGCTCGATCTACCTCGGCATCTTCATTAACCTCATCATCCTCGGCTGGGTGACGCGGGCGATGATAAAGATCCTGACGATCTCGCTCGGTGTCTCGCCGTATCTCGCGGTGGGCATCTGCTTCGTGATAACCGTAGCGTACTCGGTGGCAGCCGGCATGTGGGCGGTGCTCTGGACTGACCTGCTGCAGTTCATCATCAAGATGACAGCAGTCATGGCCGGCTTTGCCGCCGCGTACATGTCGACTGTAGCAACGCAGCTGAACTGGGGGGCGTCGTAGCTCGTCAACGATTTCTACAAGCGCTTCCTGAGGCGCGATGAAAGCGAGCGTCACTATGTGGCCGTTTCACGCGCCGCCACCGTACTGCTCTTTCTGCTCTCGATCGTCGTGACCTGGCAGCTATCGTCCATCGAGCACGCGTGGCGTTTCCTCCTGGCGCTGGGTGCAGGAACCGGTTTGGTCTCATACTCAGGTGGTACTGGTGGCGGATCAATGCCTGGTGCGAGATCAGTGCGATGGCGGTTTCGTTCGTCGTGTCGATTACGCCGCTCCGGGTGGTCCCCGACTGGTTTCCGCCCAGGGATCCCAATGCGGACGCCGTCGTAATGCTCATTACCGTCGGATGCACGACGATCGCCTGGATTGCCGCAACCTTTCTTACCAAACCCGAGCCAGACGCGATTTTGGATTCTTTTTATACCCGCGTGCGACCGGGCGGGCCTGGGTGGGAGCACGTTTCCCGCCGGCTCGGCTACGGCCGCGAGAAAATCCCCGGAGGC
>JACDCM010000078.1:5446-13064 GCA_013817545.1 Gemmatimonadaceae bacterium
CGAACTGGATAGGCGGTATTATCGCTGTTTATGCCAGCCTCTTTGGAATCGGAAAAATTGTCTTCGGCGACACTGCATTGGGCGTTGGGTTACTTGCTATTGCCGCGCTAGCGTTCCTCTGGATTGCGCGGTCGTTCCGAGAGGAAACTCCCACGCCACAGTCGGCGTCGGCGATGGCTCCAGTTGGTGGAGACTAGGAACTGCTTAAAAGGATGAAAGGATTTGCAGGATAAAAGCGGATGACTCAACTGAGTTATCCCATTCGTCCTGTCTATCTTTTCCATCCATTCCATCCTCTCCATCGTGTTCGACAGTTTTTAGCGGACTGCGATAACTAAAACCGGACCGCGCTTGTTTCAACGGTGTAGAACGGTCATATTTCAGCTGTGGACCGCATAAACGTCGATCTGCGCCTGGATCGTGACTACTTATCAGTGAGGTATTTACATGGCTTCCACCCAGCAACCTGTTCTCATGATCAACATCACGCCGACGGCGGCGATCGAGGTCAAGAAGTTCATGGTTACGGAAGGCGTGTCCGAGGCAGAAGGGGGCCTTCGCGTTAGCGTCCAGCCGGGCGGATGCAGCGGCTTCAAGTACGGTCTTCTCATCGAGGAAAAGGCTGCCGAAGACGATCTCGTTCTGGAACAGGAGGGCGTTCGCGTATTCTGTGACCCGTTCTCCGCACAGTACCTGAACGGGATCAACATCGACTACGTCACGTCCATGCAGGGATCCGGTTTCACCTTCAAGAATCCCAACGCCACAGGCGGTTGCGGTTGCGGCAGCTCGTTTAACGCCTGAGTGGCAAGATGAGCAAGGCGGAGTCCGGTGTCCGGCGGGACGCTGGGTCCGTGTACGAGGCCCGCGACCACCGAGTGAGTCGCGGGCCTTCTCGCATCAGCCCTCCGCCTTCGACGCTCGAGCGGATACGCACGCTGGTCGTGGATGAGCACGACGACATCGCTCGACTAGTGGCCGCGCGCATCGCGGCGCTGATTCGCGAGAAAGAGGCGGCGGGGGACCGCGCCGTGCTCGGCCTGGCTACCGGATCGACGCCAGTTGGCGTGTACCGCGAGCTGATTCGCATGCACCGGTCGGAAGGCCTCAGCTTCCGTGACGTCGTGACCTTCAATCTCGACGAATATTTCCCGATGTCTCCGGATAGCATCCACTCGTATCACCGATTCATGTGGGAGAATCTTTTCTCGCATGTGGATATTGACTCGGCGAACGTGCACATCCCATGCGGTGACGCCGAGCGTGAGGCGGTGGACCTGGAGACGCTCCGCTACGAGGACGCTATTCGTCACGCCGGCGGAATAGATCTGCAGATCCTCGGCATCGGCAAGACGGGTCATATCGGCTTCAACGAGCCCGGCTCCGGTGCGCACAGCAGGACGAGACTCGTACATCTCGATGTAGTTACGAGGCGGGATGCTGCCGCTGATTTCTTCGGCGAGGACAACGTGCCGCGCGAGGCCGTAACCATGGGCGTCGCCACCATCCTCGAGGCGCGCGAGATCGTGATTCTGGCAACCGGCGAGCACAAGGCGGGGATTGTAAAGCGCGCGGTCGAAGGCGAGATCGATCTGGAGGTCGCCGCTACGTTCCTTCAGCGGCACCCGAACACCGCATTCTATGTCGACCGCCCGGCTGCCGCCGAGCTGACGCGAATTGCGACGCCGTGGCTCCTGGACGAAGTGGAATGGACACCGGAGCTGGTTACGCGCGCTGTGGTCTGGGTCGCGCAGCGTACTGGAAAGGCGATCCTGAAACTCACCCCCCGCGATTATGCCGAGAACCAGCTTTCATCGCTTATGGCGCGCTTCGGCGCGGCGGGTGATGTCAACGGGCAGGTCTTCAATGTGCTGGGGGGCAAGATTCGCGGCAGGTCGAAGTTGCCGCGCGGCAAGAAAATCATCTGCTTCTCGCCTCACCCTGATGACGATGTGATTTCGATGGGCGGGATTCTTCACAAGCTGGTCGTCAATGGCAACGATATCACCGTCGCCTATATGACAAGCGGCAACATCGCCGTCTTTGATCATGAGGTTCGGCGATACGCGGACTTCATGGCGCGAATGGCGCGTGACCAGCACATAGGCGAAGGCGAGACGCCTGGCTTTGCGCGTTCGGTGAATGCGTTTCTCGATTTGAAGCAACCGGGCGACGTGGACATCACCGAAGTGCAGGACATCAAGCGTATTATCCGGGAAGCGGAAGCGGTGAGCGGTATCGCTACCCTTGGGCTTGGCCCCGAGCGAGCGCGATTCCTGAATCTTCCATTCTACCAGACGGGCAAGGTACGCAAAGATCCCATCAGCGCGGCTGACGTCGCCATCGTGCGGAACCTGCTGGAGGAGATCAAACCGGATCTGATCTTTGTGGCTGGAGATTTATCCGATCCCCACGGGACACATCGGATGTGCAAGGAAGCGATTGACAGGGCGCTGGGTGGGGAGTGGGGGATAGGGGATCGGGAGTCAATAGCGAAGGACGGTAGAACAATGGTGTCCACTCCCAATCCCCCACCGCCCACTCCCGAAGTCTGGTTGTACCGCGGCGCCTGGCAGGAGTGGCCCCTCACGGAAGCAACGTACCTCGTTCCACTATCGCAGGAAGAACTACGTCTCAAGATACAGGCGATTTTCAAGCATCAGTCGCAAAAGGACTCGGCGCCCTTTCCGGGACAGGACGACCGCGAGTTTTGGCAGCGCGTGGAGGAGCGAAACAAGGGTACGGCGGCACAGCTCGACCGCCTCGGGTTGGCTGAGTACTTCGCGATGGAGGCGTATGTTGTTGAGTAACTGCGATGGCCCCGCTTATTGGCGCCATCGTTGGGAGTCTGTTTGCGATGTTCCTTCCCTGGGACCCTCTACTGATACTCATCGAAAGCTCTACAATAGGATTCGTCGCGGTTCTGGTGCCCCGGCGTGGGCTGAAGCTCCTGCCACAGCTGACCCAGTGATCGCGTATTCCGTCAATAGCATTACCACGATATAACGGGCCCCTCCTCCTCCCGCCTTCCGCTCAGAATTCTCGTGAACCAGAACTTCACTCTGCTTGACGCATTCGTTCTTGTGGCCTATCTCGGTGGAACGACCGCGTTGGGGTTGTACATCGGCCGCAATCAAGCCAACGCGAAGGATTACTTCGTCGCCAACCGCGCGATTCCCTGGTGGGCTGTCCTGTTCTCTGTAGTCGCGAGCGAGACCAGCGCGCTGACATTCATAAGTATTCCGGGACTTGCGTATCTCGGCAATCTCGGATTCCTCCAGGTCGTGGCCGGATACATCATCGGGCGGATCGTAATTGCCTACACGCTCCTTCCGCGATACTACGAAGGGCAGCTCGTTACCGCTTACGCGCTTCTCGAACAGCGTTTTGGTCTCGCTACCCGGCGCTTCACCTCTATCGTCTTCATGGTCACGCGCGCGATGGCCGATGCGGTTCGCGTCTTCGCCACCGCCATTCCGGTAGCCCTGATTCTCGGATCTGCGGTGCCGCGTGAATACGCAATGCCAGCCGCGATTCTGATACTTGGTCTGCTCACCGTTGTATACACCTATCGCGGCGGGATGAAAGCCGTCGTCTGGACCGAGCTCGTACAAGCAGGCGTATATCTGTTGGGAGGCACCTCAGCTCTGATTCTCCTGGGCAGATCTGTTGACGGCGGTTGGAGCGCAATTCTTTCCGCCGCCGCGAATGCTGACAAGCTCATGGCAATCGACTGGTACACAGGATTGGACCGGCCGCATACGGTATTCGCGGGACTGATCGGCGGCGCCTTTCTCTCCATGGCCTCACATGGCGCCGACCAACTGATCGTGCAGCGGCTGCTGTCTTCCCGCAGTCTGCGCGACGCACAGCGCGCCTTGATCGGAAGCGGTTTCGTCGTCTTCGCCCAGTTTACGCTCTTCCTCATGATCGGCGTGGGGCTATGGGTTTTCTACGGTGGGCGCACCTTTGCCACGCCTGACTCGATATTCCCAACGTTCATCGTTGACCGAATGCCGCCGGGACTTCTGGGACTCATTCTCGCAGCCATAGTCGCAGCCACCATGAGCACGCACTCGGGCGCAATCAACTCGCTCGCCGCCGCCACGACACATGATATCTATCTTCCATTGTCCAAGCGAAGCGCGGATGATCCGGAGACACTGCGCGTCGGCAAACTGTTCGCGCTCATGTGGGGAGTCGGACTTACGTTGGGTGCACTGCTGTTTCGCGAGCAGGGGACGCCCGTGGTCGTGGTAGCACTCGGCATCGCGTCGTTCACGTATGGTGCGCTTCTCGGCGGCTTTTTTCTCGGAATCTTTTGGCGCCGTGCGGTGCAGCGAGACGCGATTACCGGAATGTCGGTCGGAATTTTCGCGATGGCCTTCGTCGTTTTCGCGAGGCAGCTCTCGGCGGCTTATCCCGCGCTCACCGACACTCTCGGACCGCTGGCGCGCATCGCCTGGCCGTGGTACGTGCTCATCGGCACCACCGTGACGCTGGCGACGGGAGTGCTCTCCTCGTACATGCACGAAGACGTGCGCACGGGAACCATCGGTAATACCAAGTGAGTCGTATCGTCGCGGGAGCCGACGGCGGAGGCTCGAAGACCAGAATATGGATTGCAGACGTTAAGGGCTCCCACTTGGCTGAGACCGAAGGTCCAGGAAGCGCGGTGAAGCCTGGCGAGGCCGATCGCTCGGCGGACGTTGTCGCAAGCACGTTACGCGATGCGCTTTCCAAGTGCGGAATGGAAGGCGTTCAGCCTCGCGTCCTGTGTATAGGCGTCGCCGGCGCTGGGCGCGACGATCAGCGTCATGCTCTCTGGCAGGAGCTAACTAACCGCGACGTAGCGGACGAAGTGATTGTGCGTACCGACGCGGAGATCGCTCTCGAGGATGCTTTCGGTCAGGGCGCTGGAATACTCCTCATTGGTGGAACGGGATCCATCGCCTTCGCGCGCGGACCGGCTGGAGGAAGCGCGCGCTGTGGTGGATGGGGACCGGTTTGCGGCGACGAAGGCGGTGGCGCCTGGATCGGCAGGCGTGCGCTTTCAATAGTCACCGCGGCATCGGATGGCCGAGAGCCGGAGACCGCGCTCGTGGGGGCAATTCTCGAAGCGGCCGGCGTCCATCAGATCGAAGAGCTGATTCCGTGGAGTTCTTCGGCAACGCCCGGGATGCTCGCGTCGCTAGCACCGGCTGTGATCAACGCATCGGAAGACGGCGATCAGCGAGCGAACGCGTTGCTCAGCATGGCGGCGGAGGAGTTGGTGTTGCATGTACGCACGCTCGCCCGCAAGCTGTTTGGCGAGGAGCGTGCCGCGTGTCCGGTGGCTCTAACCGGTGGACTTCTCGCACCGGGCGCTGTGCTCAGAAAGAGAGTGGAGCATCGGATGAAGACGGCAGTACCGGGCGCGCAGGTTCGAGCCGAAGAGGTAGTTCCGGTGCGAGGAGCGGTGACTGCCGCGCTCGGAGCGCTGCGCGCGGGCGCGCATTGATCAACCAACCGGATCAACAGCCACGGGCTCTTTCGGCCACCCGGGGCTGTCGTCGAGGCTCGGTGCGGAGGTGTCGAGTCCCGCCACAGCGGGCACCATCGACGCGTTCCACACCCCCTCGGACCTGGCCACAAACGCTGTCGCACTGAGATCGCCGCAAACGTTGACCGTTGTGCGTGCCATGTCGAGAATTCGATCCACGCCAAGGATCAGTGCAATCCCCTCCGGGGGAATATTGAACATGAAGAGGATACCAACGAGAAGCGGTATCGAGCCACCGGGGACGCCAGCGGCGCCAACCGCGGTGAGGACGGACATTATCATCACCACCACCATCTGCCCCAGGGAGAGGTCCACCCCGAACGCCTGCGCGAGCGTAATGACCGTCATCCCCTCGAACAGCGCCGTGCCATTCATACACATGGTGCTGCCAAGCGGAAGAACGAAGCCTGCGATGGAAGGGGGAATTCCCAGGTTTTGTTCGGCGGTGGCGAGGGCGGTCGGAAGGGTGGCACTGCTGGAGCTCGTCGAGAATGCGGTAACGAGTGCAGACCGAATGCGAGAGAAGAATTTCAGCGGCGACATCCCGACAAGGAAGCGGATGATCAGCGAGATGTTCACCACCACGTGGAAGATGAGCGCGCCGAGGACGGCGACCACGTACCAGGCGAGGAGCTGCAGAATGTTGATGCCGAGACGCGACGTTACCCCGAAGATCAGTCCCGCCACGCCGTAGGGAGCGAGTTTCATGGCAATCTCAACGATCTTGATCACCACGTCGTTGACCGCTTCGAGAAACTGGATCATCGGCTTGGCCCGATGCGCGGCGATAAGGGTAAGCGCGGCGCCGAACATGAAAGCGAAAAAGATGAGTCCGAGCAGATCGAGATCCACCGCAGATTTGAACGGATTTCGCGTGACGATGTTGACCAGCGTCTCTATTCCGAATGACGACGTCTGGGCCGCCTCCACTCTCGAGGCTGCGTCTGTGGCATATGTCTCGAGCAGGCGCGTTCGTGTCGCGGCGTCAATGCGCTCGCCTGGCCTGACGAAGGACACGACGATGAGACCGAGCGTCGCCGCGACTGCCGTCGAAACCAGGAAGTAGCCAATAGCCTTGCCTCCTACGCGGCCGATACGCCGGATGTCACCCAGACCGGCCACGCCGAGCGCGATGGATGCGAAGACGAGCGGGATGACGATCATGAAGAGCAGCCGAAGGAAGATCTGCCCGATCGGCCCCGCCACGTATGTGTTGATGTTCTGGACAGCCGGATGCCCGGAGCCGAGCAGGGTGTTCGCCAGTACGCCAAGCGTTGCTCCCAACCCGAGCCCGAGGAGGATCTTGGTGTGGAGCTTCATCCCCTTGCCGCTGTTGCCGATCGATTCAGCCATCGTTTCGCGGTTCGTTGTCTCGGGTCACGTTTTCTCGACCGGCACGGGGGGAGCGCCACGCCGAAGAGTGGAATTACGGTAGCCGTAAGCAAAGTAAAGAGCGATGCCGATCAGAAGCCAGATGCCAAAGCGTTCCCAGGCTCGGACCGGAAGGCCAGCCATGATGTAGATGCACGAGCCGGCACCAATCAGGCACACTGGCCAAACGAACGGCACACGGAAAGGCCGTGGGCGATCCGGTTCCTTGTACCGGAGCACGAGAACGCCTATGCACACGATGGCGAAAGCGGACAGCGTGCCGATATTGGTGAGATCGTAGATTTCATTTTCGTCGGCGAAAAGCGCGGCGACAGCAACGACGATTCCCGTCGCCAAGGTTGTGATATATGGTGTGCGATACTTGCCATGCACCTTCGCCGCCCAGGGCGGAAGCAGTCCGTCACGCGCCATGGCGAAGAAAATGCGCGGCTGGCCGTACTGAAAAACAAGTAGCACAGCGGAGAGGGATACGACGGCCCCAAACGCTACTATCCAGCTAGCTGTCTCCAGACCCGCTACCTGAAGCGCCCTTGCCAGCGGATCAGCCGCCTTCAAATCCTGATAAGGCACCAACCCGGTCGCCACAGCGCCAACAATCACGTAGATCACCGTACAGATGGCGAGGCCACCCAGAATCCCGATGGGCATGTTGCGCTGCGGATTCTTGGTTTCCTCGGCAGCAGT
>JACDCM010000079.1 GCA_013817545.1 Gemmatimonadaceae bacterium
GAGGGTTCGCCGACTTGAGCATCTTGACGGCGTCGAAGGTTTCTGAACCGGAGCCGTGTATGAGGTCGGCCGAGCCTGTGCGATACAGCGCCTCGAGCCGCTCCGCGCTCGATCCCGTCGCGCGAACTGTGAAGTCGTTGAGACTGGACATAGCGATCGTCGGCGCAGGGCCCTGCAGCATGCGCGGCATCGTCGGCGACAGCGCGACTGCGCGGAATGACGACGGCTCCGTGCACTCGGCGCAAGTTCCCCGTGTCGCCAGGTAGCGGTTGAGCCATCCGTCCGGTGTGCTTTTGACGTCGGGCGTGCCGCTCTCCATGTAGTCCTGCGCATCGAAGTGCGAGCGCGTGCTACTCGGACTGCCGACAGCGTGAACCGGGGCGAGCAAGCCGCGGTCCCAAAGCGGTTTGAGTGGCGAAAGGGAAGGGTGCAGCCCGAAGAAACCATCGAGGTCGATGGCGGTCGCGGCGTTACCTCGAAGCGGACGCGGAATGCCGATGTTCGGGCGCAATCCATAGTACGCGTTCTCGCCATGCGGCACGATCATGTTGAGTCCATCGGCCGCGCCACGCTGAAAAACGCAGACGAGGATCTTCCCCTTCGCTGTGCGCCGGAGCTCCGTCGCGAAAACGGACCTGCGCAGAAAGCTGGGGTTGAGTCCCATCGTGACGAGCGCGAGGGCCCCTGATTTAAGAAACACTCTTCGGTGCATTGTCATCGAGTTTGAGTTTGGAGTGCTACAACTCGTTGGGCGCAAGATTCTGGTTAGCCATCGCTGTTTAGACCTATCGCCGCTGAAATTCAGGTGAGCCAAGCGCCAACCCAACAACCTGCGCGAAACCCTTCAAATCCGTCGGTGCTCCCAGAGGATCCCCGCGCCGCCTCCGTACCCTGCCAGGCGCCTCGCCGTCATTCATCATTATATCCGACTCATCCTCCTGCATGACTTCCGTGCTATCCGAAGCCTCAGGCGCGCGCGCGAGCATTGGATTCGTTCCCGATATCATTATGGAACGCGTATCCGGCGAGGCGTCACCGCCAAGTAGCGCGGCAATGACTCCGTCTACCTGCTGCTCGCGCGGTGAAGCCGTGAGCTTGCCGCCTTGCTGCCACTTCGTCAGCGAGGCGCCTGGAACGCGGCCGCCAGCGAGGGCGAGTCCGAAGTTGATCCTGTTTAGAATCGAGCCGGTGTTAATCCACGACTCGCCTGTCTCCGGGTAGCCGTTCGGCGCCTGGTGTAACCAGAGTGGCTGGCCGAGCCTGGCGACGATGAGCGCGGTGCGGGGCGTGCTGTCGGGTTCGGCGCCAATCGAACGAAGAGCGCTGACGACCAGTTCGAACGGTGATTTGACCTTGCTGCGGTATGCCTCGCTCGAGAAAAACTCAGGCGATGTCAGTATCGTGCGAACCACTTCCTTGATATTACCGTCGGTGCGAGTGAATGTGGCGGCCGCCCGGTCGACGAGTGCCGGCGACGGCGTGTCGCTGACGAAACGACGAGCGAGCTTGGTGGCGATATGCTTCGCCGTCGAAGGATGCCGGGCGACGATGTCCAGTACTTGCTCGCCATCTTCGATCCCACGATTGGCCTTGAGGGTCGAACCCAGCACTTTCTTTTCGCCGGCGTCGTGCATGAAGGGCCGGAAGACGAAGCCTCCGTCCTGCCGGGGATTTTCAAGTGTCCAGCCGGTAAGTGCACGGGCGACGTTGATCACGTCCTGCTGGGTGTAGCCGCCGTCGACGCCGAGCGTGTGGAGCTCGAGGATCTCGCGCGCGTAGTTTTCGTTCAGGCCGCGGGGACGGCGGCGGACGGCGGCCAGTCGCGCGCTATCGGCGGAATCCATCGTGGGGGCCCCCCCCCGAAGAACACGATCGGGTTTTCGGCCACGCATTGCAGCACCCCTTCTACGCGAGGGCAATCCATTGCGCGCGCCCGGTTGCCCCGGACGCTGCAACCGCGGCGCACCGCTGTCAGCGCTGCTCTGCCAGTTGTCCAGATAGAAAAGCATTGCCGGACTCCTGGCGACGGCGCCCAGCATCTCGCGAAAGTTTCCGAGCGCATGCGGGCGGATGACGTCTCGCTCGTACGAGGTGATGAAGTAGCGCGTTGCGCCCTTCTGAGCGTACACCGAAAAATGGTTGGACCAGAAGTCCGTCATTATTTCCTCGAGCTGCCGCTCGCTCGCGACCGCGCGAGCAACCTTCGCGATCTGTGGCTCGGCCAGAACGCCTCGAGATGCCTGTACCGCCTGGCGGTAACGCGCGGAATCTTCCCGCGTGAGTGCCGCCATCTTGCTGACGCTATCGAATCGTTTACCACCTCGCGCCATGGTGGGAGCGGCACCGCCCGGACTCGACATCTTCGCGCGTTGTTCCGCGCGGATCAATTGCGGAGGCGGAAATCGCTCCACCATCTCCGTAGTGCTGAGCGCGAGTGTGGGGAACCGCGAAAGGAACTGCGCCATCTCACGATCCTCAATGCGCAGCGGCTCGAGCTGCAAAGCGATCCACCGATCCACGCCCATGGCGCGAACTCTGTCGTAGTCGCCAGGACGAGCCCCGAAAGTGACCCTGTTGAGTGCGTGCCGAACCTGCTGATCGGCGGTCTGCTCCCGCGGCATTGTGTCAGCCGCCATCCCAATTTCAGCGCCTGCACTGAGGGACGGAGCTGCAACGCGATTCTGGGCAGGAGCACACCCAGTGGCGGCCAGGGCGACAATTGTCAGGACAGTGGAAAACCTGCGCATTATTTCTCGCTTTCGATAAGGTCTGCACTGGTAGACGAACCATGAAGAAGTTCGTTAATCGTAGCTGTGGGCCCACAAGTACATATTGCATAGCTGATCTTGAGGCAGCAGACCAGGAGGAAGGAGCAGGAAGTAAGTTGTAGGCAGTGACCGTTCAACAATGCGCCGAGGCGTCGATGTTTACACGGTTACAGACTTCGCGAGACTGACACCGTCCCGGAGCCCTTTCCGCGTCTCTCCGCGCATAATCGCCACTTCACGGCATTTCTGGTCTACGGTCCCACAAAAAATGGCCCATCCGCGAATTCCGCAAAGACACTCGCCCAGCACGGAGCAGCCCAGCTGGCGTGAGCGATTGAAAGCAATGGCGTACGTGCCGAAGCTCGTAAAACTCGTTTGGGCGACGCATCGGGGATATACAGCCTCAATGGCCGTGCTCCGCGTCCTTCGCTCGGCGGTTCCTCTCGCGACACTCTGGGTCGGCAAGCTCATCGTAGATAAGGTCGTCGCGATGCGCGACGGCCCGGCTGACTGGCGCGCGCTCTGGAATCTCGTCGCCATCGAGATCGCGATCGTGCTCGTGGGAGAAATTCTCGCGCGGTCGTCGTCTCTGATTGAAAGTCTGCTCGGTGACCTCTTTTCGAATCGCATCAGCGTGCGTCTCATGGAGCACGCGGCAACGCTCGATCTCGCCCAGTTCGAAGATCCTGAGTTTTACGACCATCTCGAGCGCGCGCGCCGGCAGACCGTGGGCCGGATCGCGCTGCTTTCCCAGCTCCTCGGTATGGGGCAGGACCTGCTCACGCTCGTGACGCTGGGTGCGGCCCTGGTGAGCTACAGTCCGTGGCTGCTCGTTCTTCTTATAGTCGCGATTCTCCCCAGCTTCGTTGGCGAGACGCACTTCGCCTCGCTGGGGTATTCGCTGCTGTTCAGGTGGACGCCCGAGCGGCGCCAACTCGATTACCTGCGCTTCGTCGGAGCGAGCGACAAAACCGCCAAGGAAGTGCAGATGTTCGCGCTTGCCCCCTGGCTCATCGAGCGATACCGGGTGTTGTCGCAGCGTTTCTACGACGAGAACAAGGCACTGTCCATCCGGAAAGGGGTCGTCAGCACCGCGCTTTCGTTGCTGGGAACGCTCGGTTACTACGCCGCATACGCCCTGATCCTCATGCGCACGGTGCAGGGCTCCATCAGTATCGGATCGCTCACATTTCTGGCAGCCAGCTTTTCGCGGAGCCGCGATCTGATTCAGCGCATCCTGCTCGGTGCCAGCGATATCGTGGAGCAGAGTCTTTACCTGCGGGATCTGTTCACGTTCTTCGAGATGCGTCCGTCGATCGCATCGGCTTCAGGGTCGCGCATGGTTCCCCGTTTGATAACACAGGGATTTGTCTTTGACGACGTCGGCTTCGCATATCCTGGCAGCGAACGCTGGGCCGTGCGCCACGTGAGCTTCGAGCTACACCCCGGAGAGCGTATCGCTCTGGTTGGAGAGAACGGCGCCGGCAAGACGACGCTCACCAAGCTGCTCGCCCGGCTGTACGAGCCCACCGAGGGGCGCATCCTTCTCGACGGGATCGACATCCGCGAATACGAACTGGCTTCGTTGAGGCGGGCGATCGGAGTAATCTTTCAGGATTTCGTGCGCTACGACATGCGTTTCGACGAGAACATCGGCGTCGGCGAAATTGGGTCGGTGCAGGAATACCTGGACAACCGGGCGATCCCTCTTGTGCGCGACAGGCGTGACATGGTCGCAGGCGGACGAGTGCCTGAAGTCATTCGGAAGAAAGAGCTGTCTACGGTGGGAATTCCAGCACCTCTCCTCTCGGCCGCGGAGAACTCCCTCGCCACCTCGCTCCTTCCACGCCTTTCGGAGGGATACGGTCAGATGCTGGGAAGGCGATTCGAAGACGGCGTGGATCTCTCCGGCGGCGAGTGGCAGAAAGTAGCGCTGGCGAGAGCGTATATGCGAGACGCACAAGTGCTCATCCTGGACGAGCCAACCGCGGCGCTGGACGCCCGCGCCGAGTACGAGGTGTTTGTGCGATTCTCCGAGCTGATGGCCGGGCGGATGGCCGTGCTGATCTCGCACCGTTTTTCAACGGTACGCATGGCGGATCGCATAGTAGTGCTCGAGGGCGGGCAGGTGGTTGAGACTGGTACGCACGCGGATCTCGTCTCACGTGAAGGCGTATACGCGGAGCTGTTTGCGCTGCAGGCTGCGGGGTATCGGTAAAAAGGACTGCGGATTGCGGCTGTAATCCGCAATCCGCAATCCGCAATCCTCTTTCCTTGGCCCTTCTCTTGCGCCTTTGCGCGGCTTCCGGAGGAGACCATGAAGAGAGCAATTCTTTCGTTGTGCATCGCGAGCGCCCTGACGGCGTGCGAGATCATACCCAAGGATAAAACCAAGCAGGACACGACTACAGCGATCGCCGGCACAAGCACACTCGCCAGCTCTCGCCTGCCGACAGATTCGGCGGATACGTTGCGAGGTGTTCCGGCCATTCCGCCGGAGAGCGCCACCATGGCTCCTGCTCGGGACTCCGGCGTGGTAACCATGTTTCCGGAGACACCGCGCCGGGGTGGGGTAGTCTGGATTTTGGCCGAAGGGTTTTTTCCTGACGCGCCTCACTGCACGTGGAAGGGGGCGGTGCTCCCATGTTATCGCACCAGCTCGGGCGTTCAAGCCATCGTCCCGCTGTCGCCCGATGCTCCAGCAGGAACGTACGGCTTCACCATCGATCGCCCGACTGGGCGGCTCACGCGGCAGATCGTGGTGGCGGAACGAGACTTTGGCCGGGAGCTCATATTCCTCGACTCGACACGATACGCGTTGGTAAAGCGAACGTCCGACATATCGCGAGACTCGCGGGCACTCCGGCCGGTGCTGAGAGCCGAAAGCCTGGAGCAGCGATGGAGCGGAGAGTGGCGGTCGCTGCTTGTTCGCGGTAGCAAGAGCTCCGCGTATGGCGTTGAGCGTTTCTATTTCCCCGCCTCCGATTCTTCACGCTCTGTAACGGTTGCATCTTCGCTCAAAGTGCGCGGTTCCTTCGGCGCCGATACAATTACCTCTGCCGCGACAGACGCTCCAGGCTGGCGGCATGCGGGTGTCGACATAGCCATGGCGCGCAGGACCTTGCTACGAGCACCCGCGGCGGCTTTAGTCGCGGATGTAGGCGACTATACGCTTTCGGGCAAGACGCTCATACTCGATCACGGGCAGGGCGTGGTTTCCGCCTATTTCCACCTCGACACCGTCCTCGTCCGTCGTGGCGAACTGGTCGCTCGAGCGGATCAGATTGCGCGCGCTGGCAGCACCGGTCTCTCCACTGGCCCGCATCTGCACTTCGGCATCTATGTTCACGGAGAGGACGTGGATCCCGCAGCATGGGCAGAGATGCCGAAATTCGCGCGGGAAGTAGTGAAGCGGCCGTAAGAGCGGATTGCGGACTGCGGATTGCGGACAGGTCACGTCCGGCGGCACGAAGCTGACTGAGCCTTGGCCAGATAATCGCTCTTAACTCGCAGTCTTTCTTCGGAACTATCTCCACAATCCGCAATCCTTTTAGTTGCGACTTGCGGCTCCTTCTATCGGTTCCGAACCTCCCAGCTCATAGCCAACGCTCCGGACCGTGCGAATCGCCGGATCCCGTCTGTCGTCGCCAAGCTTTTTGCGAAGGTAGTTGATGTACACGTCAACAATATTGGTTGCTGAATCGTAACCGGACTTCCAGACGTGCTCTCCGAGCTCCGCTCGCGGGATAGCGCGCCCGGGATTGCGCATCAGATACTCCAGCATGGCATACTCGGTTGGTGTCAGTGGAATGAGGACACCTTCGCGGGTTACTTCCCTGCTGACAGGATCCAGCGTGATGCCCACAACGCGAATGGCGGGAACTCCAGGCATGGACGCACGCCGGAGCAATGCCTTTATGCGCGCGAGCAGTTCATCGCTTTCGAACGGTTTGGGCAGGTAGTCATCAGCACCGGCATCAAGCCCGCTCACGCGATCGGAGACCGAGCCATGCGCCGTGAGCATGAGCATCGGTACTCGAAATCCCTGCTGGCGTAACTCCCGGGTAAGTTCGACGCCACTCTTGAGAGGGAGATCCACGTCTACCAGCACCAGATCGGGGCGCGTAGAAAGCGCTTGTTCCAGGCCGGCTTCACCATCGCTCGCCCCGCGCGCGACGTACCCACCATCGGAAAGAAGCCGGATCAGCAGTGCCCGGACCTGGTCGTCGTCCTCGATCACGAGAATGTGCTGGCCGCTTTCATGATGAGAGATCATGTGCGCAATAGTATCGGCGTTGGGTTGCCGAATCAAAACATGCTGCATTCCTCTTGAGCGATAATAACCCGCAAGCTTTCTTTCCCAGTGTGCAATTGACGAGAAGGTCGAGCGAGCGTGGGCGGACGGGAATCTTCGCGGGGTTGACGGCCGCCGCGGCGACCGCGGGCGTGCTGATTGGCTTTGGATCCGCGCGCGGGGCGCCGTGGAAGCTTATCAACTCCGACGCGTTGATTGCGCTGGGCAACGAAGCTCGATTTCACGATGGCTTCGATGCGACTGTCACCACCGTCGGACTCGTCGTTCATCTACTCTCGGTAGTGCTTTGGGGTTTGCTCTTTGCAATTGTCACATGGCGTCTCCGTGGATGGTGGCTTGCTCTCGCTGGGCTTCTTTTCGCGGGCGTAGTCTACGTCATTGATA
The DNA here is from genome assembly GCA_013817545.1 of Gemmatimonadaceae bacterium. Taxonomy (GTDB): domain Bacteria; phylum Gemmatimonadota; class Gemmatimonadetes; order Gemmatimonadales; family Gemmatimonadaceae; genus JACMME01. Next base: position 7,468 of record JACDCM010000079.1, read on the forward strand.
TCGTCCTTTTGCCCAGCCGCATCGCGCCCGGTTTTGCGAGCGTTCTGAGCACCACCGAGTTGGCAGTCGTGTTCCTCACACTTGGCCTCTCTCTCGCGGCAGCTGTCGCCATCACGCGCGATCAAAGCGCGGTCTCAGGGAGTGCGAACGGCTTTGGTGATCCCTCGCATTAGGCGACAATGCCACGCTGATTGCGGCACTCCCGCAACGATCGACGTTCGGCAGCGATACAGGCGGACTCGCGGAACTTTCTCTCTGGCATTGGGTTGCATGGGCAGACAACCCCCGCGCTGAGTGGGCCTTGCTCTTGCTTTCCACTATTGCGCAAGGCGTGTCTGCCGCGGCGCCACTCCGGCGTCCGGTTTCATGTTACTCACAAGGGAGGGGTAAATGGATGTCCTCGTGCTGCTCGAGGAAGCCCCCGATCCTTCGCCGGTGTTGGCTCGCGTCGATTCGGTTCCGGGTGCGTTCTCGTACGAACGCCGCGGCCGCGACGTGGTGACGCTGTACGGCACGCCGAGCGCCGAGTCGTTGGCGCTGGCGCTGGCCGCCGTGGTGGAATCCCGCCGCGCCGAAGGATCTGGACTGGGTGCTTTCCGTCATCTTGGAGTTTGGCCTGGCCGTGGAGCTGTTGGCGATACCGCGTGGCGCGATTCGGCTACCGGCGAGCTGATGACCCGCGACCTCGATATCCCACTAGCCGTCCTCACAGACATTGCGCTTCGGCTGCGGGACGAATGCGGCCCGCTACTTCAGCGCCTCGTCGCCGGTCTGCAAATGACCGACTGGCCCGAAGGCATGTGGCGTGGCATTACCATGACCTTTGATCCGCAGGACGTTAGTGCAACTGCCCTTACGCTCGCCGGAATGGACTCCCTGCTCGACACGGTGCGATTAGCTGATGGACTCTCTTACGAATACGAGGGCGACTGAAAACTTCATTGTCTGCGAAGGGTTTGGTTTGAAATGAGCAAGGTGTTCGGGAAATGGCGCGGTGTCAGAATGGTTCTGACACCGCGCCTTCGTTTATGGTACGCCCGACATGGCAGTGGCCATATTGGCGAGAGTAATTGTATGATTCAAACTGGGGGGTTATTGATCCACCGTCGAATGGTCTACGTTGCGCAAATCGCGGCAGCAAAATCCTCGCGAGCCAATATGCGCGGGGTAGCTCTTCATGGCGGGGCGATTCATGCTGTTGTCCGGCGAGGTCCTGGCGTTAGATTGACGCTATGGCGCGCCGTCCAATTCATTCGCTTCCCGCTACACGCCCTGGTGACAGGCTGTTCAACGACGCCGCTGGGCGCCTCTGGTGCGCCAAGCGCGCACCAGCCGTAAAAACTACCGACGCGCTCGTTTTTACCTGCCTGAGCGACGCTCGGCAAAAGTCGCGAGCCCTCGCCGCCACCGGCGATCTCGAATTGTCAGAAGCTCGCGAGGAGCTGTTGCGAGCGCTTCTGGTACGGGCGCCCAGGTTGGGCCGGCTGATTTAAAAGCATTCAATTCGGGATTTTCGAGTAGCGCGGTGTCGGGGGTTTCGCCCTGCACCGCTTTTTTTGCCCCTTGGCATCTGGCACCTCCCCGTTGCGCGGTACATTTTCGCTGCACTGGCTGGGTTAAAATCCGCGCACGAGGGCTTTTGCTATGCGAGACTACGGTAGCTCCAACATTCGCAATGTGGCCGTCGCTGGACATGGAGCGAGCGGCAAGACCACTCTGGTTGACGCGCTTGCTTTCGTCTCTGGATCGACGAAACGGCACGGTTCGGTCAAGGACGGAACCGCAATCACAGATCATTCACCCGAGGAAATCGAGCGCGGATACTCCATAAGCCTCGGTTGCGCATCAGCGGAGTGGATGGACACCAAGATCAATTTCATAGATACGCCCGGATATCTCGACTTTCACGGCGATGCCGTAGCGGGGCTCGCCGCGGCCGACGGCGCTCTGATCGTCATTAGTGCCACAGCCGGCGTTGAGGTAGGCACCGAGAAAATGTTCCGAGAGGCGGTCGACCGCCAAGATCCCATCTTCTTTGTCATTTCGCTCATGGACAAGGAGAATGCGAGCTTCGACCGGATCTACTCTCAGGTCAAGCAGAAGCTCACGTCCAAGGTGATTCCCGTGGAGGTCCCGATTGGAGAGGGACCCTCCTTTCGCGGGATCATGAATCTCTTCTCGAAAAAAGCCTACATCTATAAGAAGGGAACCAGGTTGGGAGAACACGACGAAACCGACATCCCCGCCGAGCACCAGGCGTCCTTTGACCGATACTACCAGGAGCTGATCGAGGCGATCTCGGCCACCGACGACGTGCTCCTGGAGCGTTACCTCGAAGGTTTGGAGATCGGCCGCGATGAGGCAATCGGCGGGATGAAGGAGGCGATGAAGCGCGGCGACCTCTTTCCGCTCTTCTGCGTATCCCCCGAGCTGACCTATGGTGTGCCTGCGCTACTTACAGAAATAGTTCAGCTCATGCCCTCGGCGTACGAGATGGAGGAATTGCACGCGTTCAAGGGGGCAGAGGGGGATCACACAGTGGAGATTCACGCGAAGGACGAGAACCCGTTCTGCGCGCTAGTCTTCAAGACCCTTTCCGAGCCGCACGTCGGAGATGTTTCTTACTTCCGGATTTTCTCCGGTTCGGTAGCGAGTGGCCAGGAGGTGTACAACGCGACTCGAAACGGAATTGAGAAGCTCGGACACCTTTCGATCGCACAGGGCAAGGATCGTATCGAGATCAGCAGACTGCGCGCCGGGGATATCGGTTGCGTCGCCAAGCTCAAGAACACTCACACCAACGACACGCTATCGACTCGCGAGCATCCCGTGCGGCTGCCTCAGACCCGTATACCCGAGCCGCTGGTCAGCTTCGCGATCCATGCCTCGGCGCGCGGAGAAGAAGAGAAGCTGCAAAGCGGATTGCACCGGTTGCACGACGAGGATCCGACTTTCGGAACACATTACAACGCCGAGACACACGAGACGATCGTGTCCGGCCAGGGCGAGCGGCATCTCGAGGTAGCTCTCGGAAAGTTGCGGCGGAAGTACGGAGTGCAAGCGGAGCTCACCAAGCCCAAAATCGCGTATCGCGAGACGCTCAAGGGTCGAGGCGAAGGGCAGGGCAGGCACAAGAAGCAAACTGGTGGCCGCGGACAGTTTGGCGACTGCTGGGTTCGCATGATGCCTGCGCCGCGCGGCTCTGGATATCTCTTCGATGACCAGATTGTCGGAGGAGTGATTCCCGGCAAGTTCGTACCCGCGGTCGACCGGGGGATCCAGGAGGCCGCGGTGCGGGGAATCGTTGCTGGATATCCACTGGTGGATTTCAGGGTGGAGCTATTCGATGGCTCGTACCATTCCGTGGACTCCAACGAGATGTCGTTCAAGATGGCGGGAATACAGGCATTCAAGACGGTCGCCCCCAAATGCCGGCCGGTGCTGCTCGAGCCGCTGGACGAGATTGTGGTCGTTACGCCGGACGAATACCTGGGTGATGTGATGGGCGATCTGTCATCGAGACGCGGGCACATTCAGGGTACGGAGGCCGCGACTGATGGGCGTGGCATGCTGGTTCGCGCGATCGTGCCACAGGGAGAGCTGCATTTGTACGCCACCGACCTGAATTCCATGACGCATGGCCGTGGGACTTTCTCCTGCCGGTTGCGCGGGTACGAAGAGATGCCGGCCGAGGCGGCGCAGAAGGTAATTTCCGAATCGAGCAAAGATCACAAGGAGATGGCAGAGGTGTGAAAGCGTCCGGATGACGGTGACGGATGCAGCCATCCGTGGAATCCTCTTCATCCTCCTGAGTTAAGAATGGACGACTGATACACACCTTCTTCCTTCTTGACACTGTCCTGCCCCACCCCCTACCATGCAAAGTTCCTACACAAACCCAGAAGGGAGGTAGAATGCACCTCGCATCCGTACGATTGATACTCGCCATTCTGGCCGCCAGCCCCGTTGCGATCATGGCTCAGGCGACCGGCTCCGTTCGCGGCACAGTTACAGACGCTGGCACCGGCCAACCGATAGCCAGCGCGCAGATTCGCATTGATGGAACGACAATCGGAGTGTTGAGCGGACAGAACGGAGAATATCTCATTCCGGCCGTTCCTGTCGGTCAGCGGGTCGTGATCGCGCGACGGATCGGCTACGGCGAACTTCGCCGTACGGTGAGCGTGGTTGAAGGTGGAACCGCTACCGTCGACTTCGCCATGAGCGGCGTAGCCGTAACACTGGGTGAAGTTGTGGTGACCGGCACCGGCGCTCCGACCGAAAAGCGCGCGGTCGGCAACAGCATCGGCAGTGTTGACAGCGCCTCCATTCAAAGGGCTTCAGCGACGACCATCGATCAGGCGCTTCAGGGGAAGATCGCGGGTGCACAGATCTCCCAGAACTCCGGAAATCCCGGGGGGGGCGGCATTAGCGTACGTCTGCGAGGTACGAGCTCCTTCATCTCTGGGTCCGATCCACTGTACATCGTCGATGGCGTCATTGTAGACAACAGCTCCGCGACGCTGCGTGACCTCGGCGCTCGCAGCAACGTTCAGAACCGTCTCGCTGATCTCAACCCCGCGGACATTGCCCGCATCGAGATAATACGTGGTGCCGCGGCGGCGGCGCTGTACGGCTCACGGGCGAATAATGGCGTCGTCCAGATTTTCACGAAGCGCGGCAGCGTTGGAAAAGCCAGAGTCACCTATCAGACTCGCGTATCAACCAGCGAGGCGCCCACGGAACTCGGGATCAACAACTTTTCCACCGATGCGGCCGGTCTTCCAGTCGCGAACCGAATCGACCTGCAAGACCAGCTTTTCCGGCGCGGTTCCACCTACGAGAACAATCTCAGCCTCGACGGTGGTACCGATCAGACGCGGTACTACATCAACGGCACCTGGACCGATGAAAAGGGGATCTTCGAGAGTACCTCATCTTCCCGTAAGGGGGGACGCATCAACCTGACGCAAACGATCACGCCCAAGCTGAATGTGGACCTCGGCGCAAACTTCGTGAACACGCACAACGAGTTTCAGATCAACGGCGAACAGACAGGCGTGCTCACGTCGTTTCTCTTCAATCCCACAACTTTCGACCCGAGCCCAGTAGCCGGTGTGTTCCCGTTCGCTCCAATTCTGAATCCCAATCCTCTCCTTCAACTGGGCCGCTTCAGCAATCCTCAAGACATTAACCGCTTTATTGGCAGCGTGCAGGCACGCTGGAATCCGCTTTCGCGCCTCGCGCTCAACTACACGTTCGGTTACGATGGCTACTCCCTCGAGCAGAGCCAGTTCATACCGCGGGGCGCCTTTCCCTCCGGACCGACAGCAAACGGACTGTCCGCAAATTCCATCCGGAACTCGCGCATTCTGAACCAGGATGCCACAGCCAACTACGTATCCCCCTGGCGCGACTTCCAGTTCACTACCAGCGGGGGTTTCAACTACACCGAGCAACGCCTGAGGACCACGTCCGCTGCCGCCACCGATCTTATACCAGTTGTGGAGGTGGTAAGCGCGGGCGCAACGCCTTCCGCCTCCCAGAGCAT
>JACDCM010000080.1 GCA_013817545.1 Gemmatimonadaceae bacterium
TGCGCAAGCAGCGCGTAGGGGTTGTTTGGTCCTGCGTACTCAGGAAAGAGAGCCTTGGCTCGCTCCAGATAACTTATGGCTTCATCAGGTTTACCCTCATCGAGGAGTGTGCGTCCCGCGGACAGCTGCGCAACGAAATCGCCAGGATCGCGCATCGCGTCCAGCATCGGGACCCGACGCGCCGCGCGCGCGTCACCCGAGTCGGTCGCAGCGGCTACCCGAATCGCCGCGAGCGGCTTGGAGAAGCGCTCCCTGAAGTAGCTGTCGAATTTCTTGTCCAGTGCCGCCTGATCGCTGCCTAGTACGCGCTTTACGACCTGCGCCGTCGTCAGGCCGTCGCGATAGCCCTTGAGCATGGAACGTATCGCACCGATGCCGCCGTCACGCTCGATCATCTCGCATACCAGCGATGCCTGGTAGTAGGAGAATATCACCTGCTCGGGATACGCCGGCGTCATGAAGCCTTCGTTCAGCCGGCTCACCGGGAGGAGACGTCCCGCCTTGTACGCAGCGAGAAATCCGACACTCGGGCCGGCGCCCCATCCCGGACGCGCGCGCCGCTCCTCGAGGACAGACAATCCTTCCGACAGCCAGCGCGGAACCCGGTGATCCGTGACGCCGAGCGTGAAAGTGTGCGCCAGCTCGTGCCAGAAAGTGGAGCCCCAGTTGAATTGGCCAGTCTCACGAGCTGAAGGAGAGTCCATCGCGAGCACGTTCCCGAAGGCCACCCCGAGTGCGCCGAGGCCGGCGAGTCCTACCGTACGCACAGAAAAATCGGCGTGGCTTCGGTACATCTCGAGTCGTACCGGCGTTTCGGGACGGTAGTCGTACCGCTCCACGAGCTTACTGTACGCCTCTTCGGCAAGTTCGCCGAGGTACAGCGAGAGAATCTCGGACTCCTTGCCGTCTACGACGAAGAGAAATCGCTCGGTTCGTGTCTCCCGATAATCCTTGAAGGTGTCCAGCAGATCCAATGTGTTCTTGGTCCATACGTCGTACGGATCGCGAGCGAATGCGCGCTCGAGATGATTTCTGGCGGCAGGGATGGCGCCGGTACGCAACTCGTTGATCCCGAGAAGCGCGTATGAGCGCGCGGAGGCCGAGTCGACCGATACGCCCTGGCGCGCGAAATCCACCGCCTTCCTGTAGAAGCGATTCCGGGCGCTGAGCTCTGCCAGCATGACGTATATCTCAGCCGAGCGCGGATCGCTCGCGAGCGCCCGGCGGCGCACGGTGGCGAACGCGGCATCGTCGCCGCGAAGATGGTGTGTGGCCGCGAGAACAGCGAGGGCCGCAACCGAGCCCGAATCGATCTGCAGGGCCTGCTCGGCCGACCTGGCGGCTTCAACGAAATTCTCCGCCTCCAGCCGCATGGTCGCCACGAATACATGCCCTTCCGCGAAATTCGCATTTACGGCAAGGCTTTGCCTTGCGACACTGTCCGCGCCAGGCTGCCCGTCGAACCGACGCACGCGCGCGGATCCGAGCAGAGCCTGCGGATCACGCGGGTTGATGGCTAGCGCCTCAGCGAAGGTGGTTCGCGCATCGGCGCTGTTGTACTTCTCGAGAAAGAGATTCCCGAGCCGCACGCGGGGCTGGAGGTAAGTCGAGTCCGCGGCGATCGCCTGATCGAAAGCCTTGAGCGCATCCTTGAACAGCGCGGGATCGCTGAGGCCCAGATAGCGGCAGGCGGTTCCGATCGCTGTGAGCTCGGCTGAGGTAAGTCGCGCGCCGCGATTATAAAAATCAATGAACCAGTCGAAGTCTCGAAGAGCGGCTTCGCGTTCACCGCGCCCGTATTTCAGTACCGCGAGATTGAGGCGCGCTGTTGCGCTGTCCGGGGCGTGGCCGTCGATCGCGCGCGTAAAGGCGGCGGCTGCCTCAGTGGTTTTTCCTCTCACGGTAAGAATCTCGCCGAGCGAGTTCCAAATCTCCGGGGACTGCGGGTGCGAGGCGATGAACTGCCGTCCGCTAGCTTCAGCTTCGTCGTAACGACCGACCTGGGCGAGGGCGCGAATGAGACCGCGATGCGCCGCTGGAGTTGCATCGGGCTTGGCAGCCAACGACTTGAACTCGGCGATGGCAGCGTCATAACGGCCAGCTCGAAGATTGGATTCGGCTTCGACGATTCCCTGTGCGCGGGCGGGGCGGTTGCAAGCGCATGCCACTAGGAAAAGCGCGACTGACGTGCGCAGCGCAAAACTCACCGGTGCGCGGTGTTCGGTGCGCGGTGCGCGGTTGGCACTGCGCGGTGCGCGATGTTCGGTGCGCGGTGCTCGGTTGGCACTGCGCGATGGGTGGTATTCGGGGAAAAGTCCGCGCAGGGATGATAGAGGCATCATCTGGGCTTGGCTCCGGCGGCGCGGATGGCTTGTCCGTTGCGCGCGAGATCGACCATCAGCTTCTCGAAAGCCTCCTCGTACGCGGTGGAATCCATTGTGGATTTGCCCGCGCGCAGTGTAGCGAGGCGTTGTTCGATGCGCGTCTTTTCAGTCAGTAGCGGTGTGAGCGCAGGATCGGTGGACAGCGCCCGACCGATTCCCACTCCGCTGCCGAGCAGGAGGGTGCGGGCAAGGGCGCCATCACCCGAGCCGGCGACTGGGGCAGCTGTACCAATTCCGTCCCCGTTGTCGTCCAGTTGCGAGTGCTCGGTAAGCAGCCGATTCTCCTTCTCGTAGGCTCGGGCGACCTCGCGTCGCGCGAACTCGTAGGCCTCCAGGATCGAGACTCGATCGTCCTTGTCGGCGTCGGCGGAAGCGCTGTCCAGCGCGGCAACAAAGAATCGCGGAAACATCGTCTCATTACGCTCGAAAGCTGTCTTTGTAGCCGTGATTATTACGCGGTCGCGGCCTGAGAGGGCGCGGATGAAGTCGCCGCTGGCGCTGGCCGCATTCACGAAGGTGATCTTTCGACGAGCGAGCGGAGCGAGTATGCGCGCGAGTTCGGCCGCGGATATGTCCGGGCCCGGAATGCTGAAACGGGATGCCTCGCCCTGTGCGCTGCCATGACCGATGAGAACAACGAGGATGTGATCACCGGCGGTACTGCGCTCGGCAATGCGAGAGAATGCGCGTTCAATATTCGCCTTGGTGGACAGCCCGTTGACACGCACGCGAGTCCGAGTGGTGTCCTCGCCGAGCCAGATGATACTGGAATCGGGAATTCCTCTGCGAACAGCGGAGCTTACGAGCGAAGCCGACCAGTCGTGGAAGGCTCGCTTGTATTGTGGCTCGCCTCCCAGTCCGGTTACTACTATTAGATAGGTAGACGGGGTGGCGGGTTGGGATCGCAGGTAGGCCGGGGGCCCCCCCCCGATCAAGGAATTTATAGTTGGCTGGCTTGGCTCCCGGCATTCTTTTGGTGCAAGCGGCAACGAATCAGCGCAAGCTAAGGCCGATGCCCGGGGGCTCCCCCCCAAAAACAACGCTACCGCCAAAACCGCCGCCACGCCCCATCTCTTCATGAGTTTCCCCATCCGAAATCCGCTCTTTCGACGCCTCGCACGAAGTCCGCAACCCGCGGTCCGCAATCGTCGTTGAACCTCACGCAAGCCTCCGCAACCGCCGATACCCCCACTCTGCCGCCACAAGAGTGCCCAATAGGAGAAACAATGCCGGCATGTCCCACAACTCCTTCTGTTCCAACACTGTGGCTCCGCTCTGGCTCAAGGCAAGATCTTCCGGCAATCGTCCAACCTCGTCCGGCCTGTAGAAGCGTCCTCCCGTCTCCCGCGCGATACGCTGGAGCAGGGGCGCCCGCATCGCCGCGTCAAAGAACTCCGCCTCCGACTCCGCCACCTGGACGAACGCTGAATCGCTCAAGCTAATCTTCGTATCGCCACTCCTCGACTCGGCGCGCACCGAATAAGTGCCTTCCTCATCCGCGACGAAGCTTCCCCGATATTCGCCGTCCCGCTCCACGGCCCATCGCAGTGGAACGTCGATCGGAGCGCCTGACGGAGCCGTGACGCGCGCCACGACTTCGCCGCCATTCACCTTGAGATACGCCGAGTCGCGCACCTCCGCGAGCAGATTCACCGTCTCGCCCGGACTTACCTCCCCTCCTTCGGCTGCAATGCTGACGGGCTGGGACACGTCGCTGACGAGCCAGCGGAGCATCTGACGCCAGAACGTCTCGTATGTCATGTCCTCCACGGAGATGTCGGCGTGCATCTGCCAGTGCCAGGAGTCCTGTACTGGTAGCGCTAACGCCTTCCCTCGCCCGTAGCGCTGGTGGGCAAGAATTACCTGTCGGGCGCCGGCGGTGCCGGCACTGCCTGTGAGAAGCGCCGTCGCGCCGGGCTTGAGCCGGCCCACGCGGTTGACAGATGACAGGGTAGGCAATGTCTTCCAGCGGACAGTGGACTCCCTCTCCGTGGCTGCAACCTGGGTCGCTGCATGTGCTCGCCCTGCATCGGTGGGTGCGACCGTCAGGTGAACGAAGCTGGTGTTCGCGGAGTCATCATCGATGCTCCCAGCCAGCACCAAGGGAAGTACGTTACCCAGGGGTGTGCCACCGTACCCGCCTTCCGCAAACGATTGTGCTCCCCCCAGCATTAGGAGACCGCCTCCCCGTTCTCCGACAAAGTCGGCGAGCATTCGGAGCTGGTCGTTCGTAAAAAAGCTTGCTTCTATGCTCCCCAGGATGATCCCGCGATACTTGAAGAGCTCCTCTCGGCTTTTAGGAAAGCCTGCCGCGAGCTCATCGGCATCGTCTACATTTTGGCGCCAAAACTTGTCCTTGGCGGTTCGCATAAACCCTACGACCTGTAGATTGGAATCTTCGGCCACCGCCCGGTTGATGAACGCAAACTCCCATCTTGGCTCCCCCTCCACATACAGTATTTTTTCGCGCTCGTCCCTCACAACGACCATGGCTTCCCGTTCGTTGTTCTGTGTTATCTGCTCATTCCCGAGTGGCGCGATTCGGAAGCGGAATTTCCGCGGTCCGGGCTCGAATGCACCGACACGCAGCCGGACAGGGGTCGTTGCGCCGTCCTCTCCAAGAGTGACTTCCTGCGTTGCGACTATGCGGCCTTCGTCCTCTACCTGAAGATTCACCTTGTCCCCCGAAAACCCCCGCTGGGTTACCAGAACGTCGAACATGAGCGAGGATCCCCGGAGCACCGAACGGGGAAGCTCAACTCGGCTTATTTCGATGTCGCGGTCAAGATGCTCCTCGCCTATGCCTACGGTGAAAATGGGGATCCGTCGCGCCTTCAGTGCCAAGAGGGAATCGGTAAGTCGCGCCGTAGAGTTGTCACCGCCATCAGTCAGGAGCACGATGCCGGCGACGGGAGCATCGGCGAGGGCTTGGACCGCGTGCTCCAACGCGCCAGCGATCTCCGTTTTCCTTCCCGCATAGGTAAGATCTGAAGCATTTGCGATGCGACCCGCGTCGCGCCCGAAACGGAACACCCTTACACCAAAGCGCTCCGACAGGGCCGCAAAAAGGGAGCTGTCCTGTGCACCGAACAGGCGCGCCGCGACGGAACCTCGCGACTTACCGTCCACGTCAGCGATCCGCATTGAGCGGGAATCGTCAATTAGCACCCCAACCAGATTCCGCTGTGGAACCGATGCTGACACGATGAGCGTCGGTCGAAGCAGCGCGAACAGGACCAGGCCGAGTACCAGCAAACGCGTGACGCCGAGTATCAGGCGGTCGGCGCGCTGCGTCTTCCATCCGCTGCGAGAATAGGTGAGGACGGCGATGACAATGACCGCGCCCGCCCCGAGCAGGAGAGCCAGCAAGTTCGGGGTAGCAAAAGTCAGCTCCCCGCGCTCGAAAACCGCTGGGCGATACTTGAAAAGAAACTCGAAGAGCGCTTCGGACATGGATGCGGGAAACGGATAGCTGGAATCAGGGGGAAGGCCAGAAGCGGATCACAGGTATCGTGGTGATCCCCCCGAACTGGCTACCCTGCTGCGATACCTGAGTTCTACGCTCAGGAACAGTGAACGGTTGCGACTACCGAAATTTTCAGCTGCAAGGATTCATAATCGTTTGCGCAACCGCATCCATAGCCTGCGAGGCGTTCAGCGGACTTGCACATTACCCGCCATCGCAACTTTGGACACGCGCTGAGCGTGGCCGGCGCGTCAGAATCCTGTCAGGAGGCAGAATTGATCCGTCTGAACCGGCTCGGGCACCCCATCAAGGTCCGCCTTCGGAAGCTCGGCACGCCACGCACACGCGCTTCCCTCCAAGATAGGTCTGCCAACGACGCAGGAAGGAGCCGAACATGTGTTCGTCACACAATATGCGTCGGCACCGGTCGCACACCCCGCCATAAACCGGATCGAAGTGCGCCCGGCACGCATCGCATACTGATGGAAAATCGGACTGCTTGAAGACGCGCATGGATATGAGATCGAGCTACTTCGCCGTTCGCTCTCGAGTCACAAAGACCGGTTGCACCCACGCCGCCGCTGCACCCGAATCCATGACCTTTGCCCGCACATACATGGTTCGGGTCGAGGCCAGCCTGAAGACCGCCGGGTTCGCCGTCGTCTCATGAAGCACCTTTCCCTCAGTGCCGATGAACCGCGTGCGGAATTTGAAATCTCCGCGCTGCCTGATTCGAATCTCCATCGTCGCACGTGTGACGACCACATCGTCCAGCTCCACACCCGTGCTCGCGTAGAACAGTCCTGTCTCGAGGCTCCGCATCAGCGCTTTCGTCTCCAGTGATTCCGCCTTCACTGCGATCCAGCCGCGACCCGGGTTCGATCGCGCCGCTGAAAACTCCTGCTGGAAGTGGTGCGCATCGTCCACCGCTATTCCGTAAATGCGCTTTCCGCGTGAGAGAAGGTGGTCCCATATCTCCTCCATTCCTGGGGAGCCGCCACCTCCTTCGTTGTGAACAAGGGGGTGTCCATTGAAAATCTCCAGCAGCTTGTCGCGTTCGATCTTCGCGAGGACTTCCTTGCCAAAAGCCCAGCGAAAGTTCGGGTGATTGATGTGCGGAACCCCGTCCACTTCTCGAATAGCATCGACGTTCTTCTGAATGGTGCCAACAATCGTAGAGTCTGTCCGCGGCTCAACGACGTGCGGAAGATTGAGTCCGTTCACATGGACGGGTCGCTGCTCGAAGCTGGTGGTGAGCTCCTCCCCCGGGATGAGGAGGAACATGGAATCGGTAAGGTGCGCCAGCTTGCGAGGATCGGTAAAGACGTTGTGATCCGTTAGGACCAGAAAGTTGTAACCGTGTGCCTTGTACCAGCGAGCGACCTCTTCGGGCGGAGAATCTCCGTCGCTCATTAGCGTGTGCGCATGTGTATTTCCCTTGAACCAGCGCATCCCGCGCGTTTCCGGTATCTCGAAGGCTGGGCGGGAGGTCTGGGCGAGCCCGTTCGGCGCGCGGACAATCCCGGTCAGGCCGGAGACCATGAGGAACAGGAAAGGGAATCGCTTCATTTTCACTTTGATTCGTGGACGCCTCGCAAAAAGGTGATTGACTGATCGGTCCCGCAGGCACTTCATCCCCGGTCTGGCTTACGCCTGGCTAAAACACTTCTGGCACTCGATGCAGGCGGACGATTAGGTTGCCGATGATGTCCCCGGTCACCGTCGCCCGCCAGACTCCCAGCGCTGAGAGCGTGAGCAAGCTCTTTCGCACACACTTCGGCCGGTTGCCACGTGTTGTGGCGTCTGCCCCGGGCCGCGTAAACCTCATTGGCGAGCACATCGATTACAACGGCGGCGAGGTGCTTCCGATCGCGATCTCCCGCCGCACCTGGGTCGTGGCGGCGCTGCGTGAGAGCGAGAAGCAAACTGTGCTGCGCGCGGTTTCAGCCACGGAGCAGGAGGCCTGCGAAGTGCCACTCAAGGGCGCGGCGAAAAGCGGGCGGTGGTGCGATTACGTGCTCGGTGTCGCCGAGCCACTGCTGCGCCGGGCGGCAGCCGAGTTAGGGGATCAATTGTCGCTCGACGTCGCCGTCTGGAGCGACATTCCCCCAGGCGCCGGCCTCAGCTCCTCAGCCGCGCTCGAAGTCGCTTCGGCGCTGGCCATCTCTTCGCTGCTCGGCCACGAAATGGATGCACGTGATGCCGCGATGGCGGCGTGGCGCGCCGAGACGGAATTCGTCGGTGTCGCTTGTGGCATTATGGACCAGTTCGCGAGCGCGCTGGCACGCGAGGGATACGCGCTGCACATCGATTGCGAAACGGCGGAGACCGATCACGCGGCCTTTAGCGATACTGTGCTCATTATCGACTCGGCTGTCAGGCGGTCGCTTCGAGATTCCCGGTTCAACGAGCGGAAGGTTGAATGCGCGGAGGCACTCAGTCTTCTCCGACAACGGTGGCCGTCGCTCGTTTCCCTTGCCGCGGCCGAACCGGACCAGGTACTCGCGGCTGACCTGCCTCAACCACTGGACCGTCGCGCGCTGCACGTGTCGCGCGAGACGAGACGCGTCCGCGAAGCGATCACCCTGCTGCGCGCGGGTCAGCCGTTGACGCGCGAGCTTCTTGTTGGCTCGCACGATTCGCTGCGGGATCTGTACGAATGTTCGCGCCCTGAGCTCGACTGGTTGGTCCAGCGCGCGATCGGCTTCCCCGGAGTGCGTGGAGCACGACTGACAGGTGCCGGCTGGGGGGGCTGCGTTATCGTGGTCGGCGATAGCGCCAGCCTCCAGAGCGCCCAGGTGGAACTGGCTCGGGATTACCAATCCCGTTTTGGTCTTACGCCGCAGCTGTGGAGCACTGCAGCTTCTCCGGGTGCTCGCGTGGAGCGCACGGGTTGAACTTCGGCCGGAAAACTGGACGCTGCAGCTTTGAATCCATTCCGTTACCTCAATATCGCAAATCATGGCCTGAACGTTACCGACTCGCTCTAATCTCTACCTCCCAACCACTACTCATCCAGGGAGGTACCATGGCACAACCCGGCTGGCGGCTTTTAACCACGGCACTCGCGACTGCCTTTGCAGCCGCCGCGTGTGCAGATTCTGCCGGAACGATCGCCGAGCCCGGTCGGCCCGCATTCGATCCGAGCTATGATGTGAGTCAAGGTAGCGGCGGCTTCTCCAGCTTTACGCCTATCGCTTCTTCAGCGGTGTGCACGTCGGGCGGAAATCCGGTAGCTCCGTTCCTACTCCCCGCCGGTTTTGGGCAGACAATTATCGCTCGAGAGGGAGATGGCGGGACCGTGGACCTTTGGGACATGCACACCCAGAACGAGACCGGACCTTCTGCAGGCCGGTTCCTGTACCGCTCGCACGAGGTCGGCTCCAATGGCCAGGTATCTGTTCAGGACTTGCGCACCCGGCAGGTATCCGTCCTGGCTCAGCGAGCCGACTGGGAGCGTCTCGACGGAATAGTGTGGACGCCATGGAACACGATTCTTGTTGCTGAAGAGGTCAACGTCGCTGCCTTCCCTGATCCGGACTTCCCACAGGCGACGGCGGGTCTCATATACGAGATTGATCCGAGGACTGGCGCGGTAGTGGCGCGTCCCGCTCTTGGTTCCCGCTCTCACGAGGGAATGCGCTTCGACAAGCGGGGTAATCTGTATGGCATCGCCGAATCCTCGCCTCCGAATGGAGGTTACATCTACAAGTTCGTACCGGACAGGGTCGGGGATCTTTCCAGCGGCCAGTTGTACGCGCTCAAGATCACCAAACCCACCGGGGACCGTACCGGCGGCGCGCTTTGGATCCCCCTGGATCGCACAGCCGTGCAAGTGAATTCGGATGTGGAGGCTACGCGTGTGGGCGCCACTGGATACGCACGGCCTGAGGACATCGAGAACGAGACCAGCACCGGAAACGCGCCTCCAGGTTTCGCGGATGTCCTGTTTATCGCGATCACCGGCGAGCACCGCATCATTGGTGTCGAGCTTGATAGTCGCGACGTAACGTTCGTCTTCGACTATGTGAAGGCGGGAGTAAACGCGCCTTCGGATTTCGAAGCGCCGGACAATCTCGCATTGGACCGGGCGGGCAACCTCTTCATCGCCGAGGATCCGGGCGGCTCGTCCCCCGCGAAAGTGAAAGGCGACGATATCTGGGTCGCCAAGCCGGGTGCCAGCCCGCGCCAGCTCGCACCGTCTGTCGACCGCTTTGCTACACTCACGGACTGTGATGCTGAGCCGAGCGGGGTATACCTGAATCTCAGGAATGGCAGACTGTTCGTGCACGTCATGCACCGTGGCGGCGACGGAGTTGACTACGGCATGGTGATTTTTGCTTCCGGCGACGAGTAATCTCAGCGACGACATTTCGCCCACCTTGCAGAAACCCCGCGCCGAAAGGCGCGGGGTTTTTGCTTGGGGCAAGGCACCAATCCTTGAGGAATACAATGAGGCCGCCGACACTTAACCATGTCGAGCATCCTGACTAGAATTAACTGGATCGGCCATCCCATAGGAGCGCGAATTTGTAAGGCGCTACTGGCTACATGATCACGCGTAGTCGCACGGAAATGAGATCGCCAGGTAGTGATCGCGAGGAACCCATTCCTCCGAGCGAAACCATTACTTCCCACCCAGTTCGATCTGGACGCCGGCGCTTATGCGTAGCCCTGTAATTTCGAGGCGAGTAGGGAAGCTTTCTGGCTGCGGTGACAAGGACGCGGGTACCTTCCACCGTTTGGTATTGAAACGGAGCGAGGTGTAAGACAACTCGGCGAAGAAATTGAATCAGGAGGCTGCCGCTCTTGCGATTATCTACAGGGGAACCGCGGGCACAGCCGAAAGCAGCGGCAGCGCCGAGCAATACCAAAGAGTAGCCGAGAGTGTCACGCCACAGTGAGTCCGCAATGCGGACGAGATTCGCATAACCTGCGTATCCAGGGGAAGCTAGTTTCACATTGCCGTTAACTTCGAGGCCGCGCGCGCTCCTTCCCGAGCGATAAAGTTCGCGCGATCCTTCGCGGCGATTGCGTTCGCGCAAGTAAAACTGAGCGCTTGCGCCCATCCAATGGTTTACGTGAATCGCCATCGCTCTATATCCGTTGCGGCTAACGTCCCTACTCCGAACGAGGAAATCAAGTCCATGCTAAACATTCGGAAGACCAGTGCACGCGTATCTATTGTGGCTTGCTTGGCATCTCTGCTGGTGCCTTTGATCGGGTGGGCACAGCTACCGCCACCTCTTAGAACGCAGCCGTCTCCAGAGAAGGTTGCCGCGGTTGCGGCGGATGAAGCTACGAGGCGCGGTACTTCATCGGTAAGCGCCGCCGAGGTGTTCAGTCTTTACGAAAGCCGCCGACCGCCACAGCGAGGTGAAGAACGGCTCACAATCGCCAGGATCGCAGATAGCTTGGCCCATCGTGGCGAGATTCCGAAAACCACGGACACCGCACAGGCAGCAACTGTGGGCTCCGCACAGGCTCGCATCTCTGCAATCGCGGATTCAGTGGCCAATAAGCTCACCCTGTTCAACGGTTTTGGTCCTGTTAAGACCTCCGAGGATGCGGATCGTTTTTTTGGGCAAAGCGGAGTAACTACCGGCAGGGCCGCAGGGCTTACGTTATGGGGTGATAAAGGGGCAGTGTATGCCGACCTCGTGTCCGCCAATTTCTGGGTCGCGAACGCCGTGTTCTCCGGAGCTGCGGCGGCGGCGAAGGAAACCTCCGACTCGTCGGCCGCGGAGGGGGAGGTCGAGGAACAAACTGCGCTTCAACAATTTGTCGCGCGCGGAGGCAACGCCAGCATTACGCTCACGGTTCCTCTCTATGCGGTTGAAAGAACGATGTCCACCGATCTCAATGCGCCAATCCGTTTCGTCCATCTCTTCTTCCAACCGATCCTCGGTCTGGAGATACCTGCCTTGGGTGGAACCCAACGCTCCCAGGGTAACTTCGATCTTGGCGCGACACTGTACGCAAGCACGCCGTCGAACGATGGTAACCTGCGCGCCTTTGGGTATGTGCGCGGTGCTTGGGCGAGGGCATCAGAATCGGTTGCCGAAGCGCTTAAAGAGGATCGCAACTTTTCCTATGGCCACTTGACGGCAGGAATCGACATTGGCAGCGGATACGTGCTTGCCTACAACAAAACTTTCGCAGGACCTCGCGAGCTGCGCAAACTCGGCGGGCAAATCACGATCGGCGTACTCAAGAAAGCGGACAAGGATACAGATGCAAAGCCTTAGCCCTGTTCACGCCCGCATGACTTCCCTGAATGCCGAAGCAAACACCTTCATCTCATCCATCGTCCCCATGCTCACGCGACACCAGTCCATGAAGGGCGGGAAAGGCCGTCCTACCATGACGCCCTTTGCAAGCATCGCCTTTTGCACAGTTTGAATCGGCTTACCCGTATGAAACAGAACGAAGTTCGTATGCGACGGAACGTACTTGAGCTTCATGTCATCGAGCACGCTGTACAGATACCGCTTCGCATCCCGCGTGCGCGACCGGCTCAGCGTCTGATACTCTGAATCGCGATAGCTGGCGATCGCCGCGCGCGCCGCTAGAACATTCGGAAAACCCATCATCAAACTCTGCAGCCGCCGGATAATGTCCGGCCGAGCGATGCCAAAGCCGATTCGGAGACCCGCCATGCCGTGAATCTTGGATGCTGTTCGCGACACTATGACGTTGTGCCCATCACGGACCAGGGACACCATGGAGCGATGTGAGGGATCCTCCACAAACTCGTGATACGCTTCGTCGACAAAGACGACGGCGCGCCGTGAGGCATTTTCGCAGAACGAGCGCAGCCGGTCGCCTGGAACAATGGTTCCAGTCGGGTTATTCGGGTTGCACACAAAAACGAGTCGCACCGCGCCCGTCATGCGGCGGTCCATAGCATCCAGATCGAGCAGCATCCTGTCGTCCACCGGCACATCGTGCACGTGGCCGCCAACAGCGCGGACGTAACCCGTGAGTCCCTCGAATGTGGGCGCCGGCGCGACAACCTCTCCTCCCGCGAGTCCATACGCGAGCCCCGCGAGCGCGAGCACTTCGCTCGATCCCGACGCGACGAGAACGTGATCGGCCGGCACCTTCTCCTGCTCCGCAATCAGCGCTGCCAACTCCTCCATCGCCGGACTATCATAC
>JACDCM010000386.1 GCA_013817545.1 Gemmatimonadaceae bacterium
CACCACCGGAGCGATCGTGGTCGGCGCTGTCGGAACCGTGGCCATCCTCAAGGCCATTTTCGGATCGTGTCCCACCTTTTATTCCGACAGCTCCGGCACCCCTATCCTGGAAGCGGAAGGGTTCTCGAACAGCATCGCTCCGCTGTTCGAGCAGCGTGATGTCGATCGGCTCCGCACGGGCGTGGCATCCGACGGAACTGTGCGCCTCGAGGTGCGAAACGAAGCGCTCGAAACCCACTACATTAATCATCTCGAGCTGCTCGAGGCTCGGCATCGGATTGGCGAGACCGTAGTGCCCGACCAGCGGGGCTTTCCACTCGTTCTCGGTGCCATGTCGCCGGCACAGTTTGCGCGAGACCGCGCTGGACGCGATGTGTCGCGCGTGCTGGCGAGCGCCGACGGCGACATCTTCGCCACAGACTCGGGCACACTGGCGGCGGCGGATTCCGCCGACCTCGAGGACTACGTGGACATCACCGTCCAGCGTCCTGCCGTCGGCGACAGCATGGCGATTGTCTTTCGCCTGCGTAACAGCCTCCTCAACACCGTTCTGCTGTACGATGGCATTCTCGCCGATCCGGGCGCGGCCTCACTCGACTGGCTCGGCAACGACCTTCAGAAGATCACCAACGCCATCGACCTCGGCCGCTGGTACGGCAAGCACATGGGCATGCGCGTGTCCGTCCGCGATGGTGGCGACTTTCGTCAGGTCGCTCGCTTCAGCGACAAGGGCCCCATTGCATTCCACGATGTTGCGGTGATCATTCCCGCCCCGCCCGGCGATAGCGTTCGCGTACGGCTGTCATTCGTCGCCGACGACTGGCGGATAGACAGGGTAAGCTTCGCGACGAAGTTCTCCCGTGCGCCTGTCCGAACCATCCCCCTCAGCGCTGTTGTCGGCTCGGATGACACCGCCGATAGCGCCGCCTTCGCCAGTCTGTCCACCACCGACGACCGCTACCTCAAGACGACTCCGGGCCAACGCTTCTCCGCGCGCTTTGCGACCGGTGGCATTGCTGCGGACTCCGTACGCACGTTCATGCTCGCCTCGCAGGGCTACTACACCGAATGGGTTCGCGGAAGCTGGATCAACAAGAAATCCACCGCGGCGAAACCCTTCGAGGCAACGGACGCATCGCTCGCCAGAGCAATCAAGCGATGGCGCTCCAGGCAAGCTGATCTCGAGCAGCAGTTCTATTCCACCGCCATCCCGACGAGGTAACCCCATGAGACCTTTCATTGCGGCCCTGATCGCGATCTCGCTGGCGGCCGGTTGCAGCTTCGGGCCGAGCAAGGCAAACCTCCGCGTAGCCACGAGTCCGCTTGGCGCGGCGGTGCAGCTTTCTACCAAAACCGCTCGCGTAAATGGAGAGCTTCTCGCGGTCAACGATTCTGGTCTTGTATTACTCGATGGACGGCGAATGATGACCGTTCCCTTCACCGAGATACGCGATGCAAAATTCGCCGAGTTGGGCGCACAATATCGCATTCGCGGTGGGCGGCGGCCCCCTCCGCTGGCAATCGCCAGATTGCGCCGCGTTAGCCATTTTCCGCAGGGAATTACCCCGGAAATCCAGGCCAAACTTCTCACGCTGTACGAGCAGCAGGGACAATGACTTTCTCTTCGGCTTCGATGAAGCTTCTTCCCTCCACCTTCATCCTCGCGCTTCTTGCGGTGACCGTGAGCGGACAGGAGCACGCGGTCCATTCGTCAGTGAACAGGTTGGGCGCGAACGCGGAGGAGGAGGCATTCCTGTTGGCCGCGCGCATGGGAACGGAGAGATACCGCGATCGCAACGTCGCCATCGCTGCCGGCTTCCGCCGTCTCGGTCGCGATTTCCCTTCGATGGGTGAGCACTGGGCACACCCGGGTAAGGTCCTCGCGGGCCACTTCAACGTCGCCGACCCGGCGATGCTCACGTACGCGACGATTGATGGCAAGCCGGTTCTGCTGGGAGTCGTTTATGCCATTCCACTTGAGGAGGGACAGGCGCCTCCGCCTCTACCAGGAGGAATCAGCGCCTGGCACGAGCACAATGGGACGGTGGAGGAGGAAAGTTTTCTGCCCGAACACGGCGGTGAGCATTCGGGCGAACGCCAGGGAACCAGGCTTGCGATTCTCCACGCCTGGACACTACTGCCGAACCCGGCCGGCCACTTCGCCGCTGAGAACTGGGCGCTCCCCTTTGCGAGACTGCGTCTCGAGCCGCCTGCCGCAATTCCGGAGTTCGCGGCAAGGGCCCTCTCCCTCGCTGCGGGATCTGGAGACTTCTACGCGAACCTGCTGGAGAGCGAAAAATCTTCCATACCGGGCGACGCATGGCGAACGGCGCTCGCGGCAGCGACGGATAGCGCGCGGGCCATCGCCACGGTGCGGCATGACAAGACAGCGCTCTCGCGCGAGCAGATCTCCGCACTCGAGCAAACGTGGGCGCGGTTCGTCGCGCGTCTCTCGGGGCACAGCCCCGCGCTCGCGCAACGGCTCGGCGAAAAGCGGCTGGACGGCGAGGTTCGTTAGGCGCCTTATCCCTTATCAACGACGGCGCCAAGGGCTTATCCCGTATTCCGCAGGCCCTGCGCTATCCCGCTCAGCGTCGTCGCCAGTGCGTCCGTGACGCGCTGTGTTTCCGCTTCGTCCGAACGCCCCCCGCGCTTGCGCAGAAGGAGCGCGATCTGAAGAAGCGAAAGCGGATCGACGTACGGATTTCGCAGCGTGATCGCCGACTGGAGCACCGGCGCGTCGGCCGCCAGGTGCTCGGCTTTCCGCACACGCAGGAGGCTCCGCACCGTGCGCTCAAACTCCTCCGCGAGGCGCCCGAAGAGTGCGAGGTCGCCACCCAGGCGCTGCACGTAGACGCGTGCGATCGTGAGGTCGGCTTTGGCGCAGACCATCTCAACCTTCGCCAGCAGGTCATCGAAGAATGGCCACGCGGCCGCCATGCGCTGCAGCACTCGCAGCCCTTCCTGCGTTTCCGACGCCTCGGCGAGCGCGGTGCCCACGCCTAGCCATCCGGGAAGCATGAGACGGATCTGCGTCCAGCCGAACACCCATGGAATCGCACGAATCCCCTCGATCCCCTGCGACACACCGGGACGATAGGCTGGACGCGAGCCGAAGCGAGCCTCCGCCAGCTCGTCGACCGGAGTTGTAGCTCGGAACATCTCGAACAGCGCCTCGTTCTCGTGCACCAGCTCGCGATACACCAGCAGCGACCGCTCGGCGAGCGCATCCATCGTCTCGCGGAAGAGGTCGACTTCAGTGTGATCAAGGTCGTCGCGCCAGTCGATGAATTCCTGGAGCAACACTCCGGAGAGCGTCACCTCTACCGTGCGCTCGGCCAGCGGAAGCAAACCAAATTGCTGCGAGATGATCTCACCCTGCTCGGTGATCTTTGCCTGGCCGTTCGCCGTACCGGGAGGAAGTGCGGCGAGCGCCCGGTAGACCGGAGAGCCGCCACCGCGCCCGACGCTCCCACCACGACCGTGAAAAAGTCGAAGCTCCACACGCTCGGCGCTGCAGAGATCGGCCAGCGCTTCCTGCGCGCGGTACAGTGCCCAGGACGACGCGATCATCCCCGCGTCCTTGCTCGAGTCCGAGTAGCCAATCATGACCTCCTGCCGGCGGCCGCGGGCGGCGAGCTGACGGGAGTAGACTGAATCCTCGAGCAACGCGCGCAGGACGGTAGGTGCGTGCGCAAGATCATCAAGTGTCTCGAAGAGCGGCACTACATCCAGGCGGGAAACCGGCGAGTCTGACGCGAGATCCACGAGTCCAGCTTCCCGCGCCAGGAGCAAGACGCGCAGGAGGTCCTCCGGGCCCGTCGTCATCGAGACGATGTACGTCGACGCGGCAGATTCGCCGGCTTCCTCCTGAATCGTCCGAATGGCGTGGAAAGTCTCGAGCACACGGCGCGTGTCGTCAGTGAGCGGCATATGCTGCCCCACGAGTGGCCGCTTGCCGAGCAGCTCCCGCCGCAGCGCCGCGATGTCGAGCGGTGCGACGCCGAGCTGCGACGCCACGTCA
>JACDCM010000387.1 GCA_013817545.1 Gemmatimonadaceae bacterium
GGGTGGAATGGGGATGGTGCACATTGAGAATCTCGTGCACATACCGGGCGCGGAGATTCGTGCTGTTTGCGATATAGTGGATGACAAGGTCCGCGCGGCGCAGGATCGCGTCGTCAAAGCGGGATTCGCCAAGCCAACCGGTTACTCACGAGGGCCACGCGACTTCGAGCGAATGTGCCAGGAGGAGGATCTTGACCTCGTCTACAACGCCACCCCATGGGAATGGCACGTCCCCATATGCATCGCCGCGATGAAGGCCGGAAAACACGCAGCCACCGAGGTCCCCGCGGCGTACACCGTGGACGACTGTTGGCGGCTTGTAGAGACAGCGGAGAAGCTCGGCAAGCACTGTGTCATGATGGAGAACTGCAACTATGGGCGAGCCGAGCTCCTGATGCTCAATCTCGTCCGCAAGGGAATGTTTGGGGAGCTGCTCCACGGCGAAGGGGGATACCTTCACGATCTGCGCGAGATCAAGTTCAGCAAAGAGGGGGAAGGTCTCTGGCGACGCGCTCACTCTATCCGCCGCGACGGCAACCTGTACCCCACGCACGGACTCGGCCCAATCGCGCAGTGCATGGACATCAACCGCGGTGACCGCTTCGATTACGTGGTGTCGATGAGCAGCAATTCGCGTGGACTCAGGCTGTATGCCGCGGAGCAATTCCCGGCTGGAGATCCGCGACGTGCCGAGGTGTTCAAGCTCGGCGACGTGAATGCCTCGCTCATTCGTACGGTCAACGGGCGCACGATCTACCTCGCGCACAACTGCGACAACCCGCGTCCCTACAGCAGAATCAACATGTTGCAGGGCACGCGCGGCATTCTTTCGGGCTATCCCGATCGCGTTCATATCGAGGGGCGGAGCCCGCCGC
Organism: Gemmatimonadaceae bacterium; assembly: GCA_013817545.1. Taxonomy (GTDB): domain Bacteria; phylum Gemmatimonadota; class Gemmatimonadetes; order Gemmatimonadales; family Gemmatimonadaceae; genus JACMME01. The sequence goes on from JACDCM010000387.1 coordinate 876, forward strand.
ACCGGTGGGAGGCGCTGGACAAGTATTACGAGGAATTTGAGCACCCACTATGGCGTTCGGAGGAAGTGAAGAGCAGCACCTCGGGCCACGGAGGGATGGATTATCTGGAGGATCTCCGTCTGATCGAATGCCTGAGGAAGGGCCGGCCCACGGACATGAACGTCTACGACGCAGCGGCGATCAGTGCGATAACTCCGCTCACCGAACTGTCGGTCGCCAACCGGAGCCGTCCGCAGGACGTGCCGGACTTCACGCGTGGACGTTGGAAGACGAATGAGAAACTGGGCATCGCGGGATTGGCTTAGCGCGTGCTGTAAACCCACAGCGGATCGATCTGCGCCAGCCACGTTACGCAGTTGGCGGAACCAATACCAACTCCTGGTCAGTCGGTACGCGCGCGGGACTTCTTGTCAGGCGAGCGCCGTCGAGCACTCTCCATGTACGAGCGGAGCACCGCATTCATGCGACTCTGATACCGGGGCCCTTCGTCGCGAAACCAGGCCAGCACATCGCCATCAACGCGAAGGGAGATGGGCACCTTCGCCTCTGGAATGACGGGAACGGCATCATCCCAGAAGTCGGCGGGCAGGTCGGTCAGTTCCGGCGGAGCCGATCGACGAATGGCAGCGTCACTGGCCTCATGAAGCAGAGCGAGGTTGGCTCGGCCCCGACTCGGAACACGAGGCTTAGCGTTCCGGCGAGAATGTCTGGCGATAGGCTTTGTGCTCACGGCGGTTGCTCACTCGGGCGGAGATGATTCGACGCACGACATCTCCGCCACCCTCAACCCGATCGGTGTAGACGACGGTGAGAAGGATCCCATCGGCGATCCCAAGCGCGATAACCCGCTTCTCCCCGTAGTTCTGGCGGTCGTCGTGTCGCTCCAGCGTAGGACCATCAAAGATGAGCGTGGCAAAAAGAAAATCGAACCCACGCTCGGCGAGGTTGGCCTCACTTTTCAAAGGATCCCAGCTGAAGCGCACCGGGAAATATACGAGTGTATATACGCCAAGGCAAGCCCTTCGACGTGTCCAGCGCGGAATTACCGGATAGCGATGCTCATCGGGTGCGATCTACCGGGTAGTTCTTCTGTAAGGTTGGATCCAGCACCGGAGAATCTTCCCGTCAGGGCGGGTGGTGGCTGATGGACGCCTAGCTACTTACAACGTCAGAGAGCCACGTACACCACCTCGCCGATTCTCGCCGATAGCATTACCGAACGCAACTTCGGAGCGAGTGGCGCCAGGTCCTGGAGACGATTGGTGCGCGCGCGCAGAACAAAGACCGCGATGCCGCCGGCGGAGACGTTTTGCTGGTGCATGAGATTGCGGTCCATTGTCACGAACACTGTGAAGCCTGCCGCGACCATCTCGCGCAAAAGATCACCATTGCGTTGGCTGGTCCACCCCTCATCGCGCACGGTCGAAACATCAAACTCCGGCAGCTCGAGTTTGAACCGCCGGGGCACGCACTCGTCGAGGAGCACCCGCATTCTACGCTGCGTTAACGCGCGCTATTAGAAGGTCTTTGCCAGCCTCGAGAGCTGCAATAGCTTGCGCCCGTTCAACCGATGGGAAGTCCTCGAGGAACTCGTCCAGCGGATCCCCGGCCTCCAGATAGTCAAGCAGAGTCTGAAAAGGGACGCGCGTTCCAATGAAAACCGGAGTACCTCCCATGACTTCGGGATCACTGTGAATCGGAAGCTTGTCATTGCGCATACAGCCAAAGATAGCGGAAGTCGCTTCCCAAGGCACCTCGAAGCAGAACCGCCGTGAACAGAATAGCAGCTGCCGCTCCGCTTGAGCAGGTAGGTGCTCTTAAGTAGCCGTTACGCCAATCATGGGCAACCAATGTGGCGGAGATGGGGGGAATGCTGAGGGTGGCTGAGGCGAAGAGTGGGATGTAGACGGTGTGTGTAGGCTATGCCGAATCGCGGACAAACTCCTTCGGACTTGCCGCGGTCTGCGGGAAGTGTCGCAAGATTTCCCGATCCGAGGTGACAAGTGGGACGCGTAGTTCCTGGGCCAGGGCAACGTATTCGCAATCATACGCCGAGCATGGGGACTCAGCGACCAGTTGCAATACGCGTTCGCCGTTCAGAGTATACTCATTTCCGCCCAGGAGACTCTCGGCCAGCTCATGAGCTCGCCGCGCCTCGGTAGCAGGGAGACCGCGCCGTCGCATGATGGCCGCCAAGATGCTTCGGAACTCGCTTCGCCAAAGGACTGGCGCAGCCCAGATGGGATCCCGCTCGAGGACTCGTTGAGCGATTTCGGTTTCGGGAGCCCCGAAAAGCAAATAGGCGAGCAGGTTGACATCGGCAACGATCACGCGCGCCCCGCCTGGCGCGCAGCGCTCAGCTGGCGCGCGCTGAGCGGCCGAATCGCGATACGCTGCCGAAACGCGCATGCGTCCGCGAGCCAGGCGTTCGGATCGACCCGTCCAGCCGCCACCGCGCGCTCGAGGCAGACAATGATTTCTCCATTGAGGCTGCGCCGGTGCGCCTCGGCCTGCTGTTTCAGGCGGCGATAGACAGGGTCGGGAAGACCCTTGATGGTCAATGTTGGCATGTTGGTTCCGTATTGGTACCGGAATGGAACCTAAACGGAGCCTACCTGATAGCAAGGATGTCGCCACTGCGGGTTTTCCGAAAACTGCCTCCGGTGTCAGCGCACGGACGGCGGCAGTTGCGGAGGCTCGCCATCGCTACTTGGCCGCGAGGCCTACGGCGCCTGGCGGCAGCCCGCCGAGTACCTGCAGCGGCGTCAGGCTGCCGTCTGCCTGTACTTCAAACGTGCTGAGCGTCCCTTGCGTGAAGCTCCGCGCGTACAGGCCCGCGCAGGTAGCTACGACTACGCGGCTCGCGCCAAATGAGCGCGCGGCTGACGGGCATGTGCGGCTTTATTATGGGCGCTTGCTACGACGAGGTCATCGCGCCGAGGTAGGACGCCATTTCGTCGTCACTGACATGTTTCGTGAGTCCATCGCTGCACATAAGGAGCACGCAGCCGCGCTTGCTGATATCCACTCGTGATCGGGACGCGTAGTTCCTGGGCCAGGGGCGCTTACTCGCCAATCGTAGACTGAGCACGGAGACTCAGCGCCAGGGCGAGCTCTACACGGTGCCTAAACGGCGGCTAGAACG
>JACDCM010000081.1 GCA_013817545.1 Gemmatimonadaceae bacterium
GCACGGGACCGATCCCGGCATCCGGCCTGACTGGAGATTTTCCGGAGTCCAAACGCATAAAGAAATAGAGCCGCCGCTCGCATGGCGTCCCTGGCTTCGGCTGGTGGATCTGGTACTGAAGGCGGCGGACGATGGTATATGGGACGCAGCCGCGCCTCTGCCTCCGAGTGTAGAAGACGCCGGAGTACACGGCGTGCGTCCGGAAGATGCGCGACTGGAAGCGCCCCTGCTCCACGGCACCGTGTTGCGCCTGAACCCGCGTCCTGTTCGCCGCCTTGTGCGCGACCTCCTCAAGGCAGCCGCCCAAGGAGGGCAGGCCGGCTCACCGCTTGCCGCGCTGGGTTCGGCCCGGCTCGACACGATGGCGCTGTTGCGGGCAGCTCTCACTCACGACAACGATGCGATCGCGGACACGTCCGCGAAGCAGGGCGTCGAGCCCGAGGCGCTTGCGGTCATCGCTCACCTCTCTGCTGTGCCGCTTCTGCATGCCTGCGCGAAGCGGCTGAACGGCTCGGTTCCCGAGACCTGGATGAGAGGAGACTGCCCGATCTGCGGCGCGTGGCCATCGCTCGCCGAGCTGCGCGGCCTGGAGCGAAACCGGCGGCTCCGCTGTGGCCGGTGCGCCAGCGACTGGCTTCTTCCGGTGCTGCACTGCCCCTTCTGCGCGGAGGTTCATCACGATCAACTGGGCTCACTCCTTCCCGAAGGGGAGCAGCAAACTAGACGTGTCGACGTCTGCAAGACGTGCAATGGGTACATCAAGACTTTCAGCGTGCTTCGGCCCATGTCTCTCCGGTCTCTTCTAATGGAGGATCTGGGAAGTATCGAGCTCGACCTCGTAGCGCAGGAGCGTGGGTACGCGCGACCGTCGCGCCCCGCTTATCCCATGGCGATCACCATCGAGCGAGTGAGCTCTATCCCCAACGTGCTAGCGCGATGGGCATGAACGGTTCACAGACCTCCGAGCCCGATCTGCCCATCGCGCGAGCAGTGGAGCTGAGACCGGCGCAGCTCTGTGGCGAGCTCATTGCAGCGCTTGAAGCGTCCGAGGGGCGGCGCAAGCGCCGAGCGCGGAACACCACAGCGGATTCGATCGGACTGCAGATAAAACAGGATCTCCTGGCGGAGATTGTACGCGCTGATCCGGATCCGGCAGACTTCGAGGGGTGGCTCGTCGAGCGCTGCATTGCCGAGGGTTTGTCGGACGGGCCGTTGCGCGCGATGGCGTTGATTGTATGGGAGGAATGGCGGTTGGCCGAATCGACCGGTGATTTCAGACACTGGCTTGCGGCCGGTGCTCCGTCGGACGATCGCGAGGTCCCGTCCACCAAGGAAGATTCAACGGGTCAGAGTCGTTGAAAGGAGGGAAGGCACAATGGTCGTTGATCGCAGAATGTTGTTGGTGATCGCTGTCCTTGCCATAGCGGCGTCGGGTGCCTGTGGAGGCACCAACGATGCGGATGACAGTGAGCAAGCCGCGACCGCGGGTGACACAAAGATCGCGGTGATGAATGATGATGTCCTCAAGGCGATGGCCGAGCCCAGGGAGCCCGGCCGAATCATCTACGATGCACCAACTGACCTTTCCTACGCGTCGGCGCAGCTTCGGCGACCGGATCTGGTAAAGCCCGACACGAGCAAGGTGTCTGCTGCAGGGCGGGCAGCGCCAAAGGACACAACCAAGGGTGAGGACGCAGCGAAGCCCGGAACAGGCGGGTCGCGCAAGGACACGACCAGGCAAAGACCGTAGGCACGCAAGCGCGTAGCGTTTCATGCACCGACGATTAAGCCCACCAACACAGAGCTACCCGGACTGACGGCGCCCGAGCTTCTCGCTTGCCCACAGCCCGGCCTGAACCGCCGTTTCCGGCATCGGCCCATCGAAGCGTTTCAATAACATCACCGGACGACCATCAAGGTTCACCGCCACCGCGTGCAGTATGGACTCCTGACCGTCCTCGCGCCGGTACCGCAGCCTGAGTTGGGCGCCACCAGCTTCGCCGCCGGAGCGCAACGGCACAGCCGGATGCGCGACCGTGTTGTAGTCATCCGCCCACTGCTGCAGTATGTCCATGGCGTCTTCTTTCAAGGCGTTTCCTCCTTTTTCAAGCGGTCCAGAATAAGTGCAGGATTGCCTGACATCACCAGTTTGTGACGCAACTGTCCAGTGACGTCGACGTCGACCACTTCCGACATGTACTCCGGTACCCAGGCTGGGGGCTGGCCCGCCATCCCCCAGGCGCTTCGCGCGAAGGCAGACTTCCCGTCTGCGACGGTAAGAACCGGAATACCATGCTGCCTCGCTTCGTGCACTGCGTCGGTGTCATAGCCGGAAGTGGAGAACATGATTCCGTGCTGCACCTTTGCGTCCGCAAGCCTGGTGCTCAGGGCCAGCACCGCTTCGGAACGAACGGGATTGTGTTCGCTGCGGCATTCAATGAGTACGCCGCGGTCAGCATCGCCTACGCGGATGAGCACCGACAGATCCATGGAGTATTCCTCATCCTTTTCCTTTGACAGCTGCTTCCGGGCAAGGACCTTCAGCTTCGACAGCTGCAGTCCGGCTTTGCGGAGCTCGCGCACGACGAAGGTTTCGACTTCGTCAGGCCGCAGTCGTCTCGGATCGCCCATCTACGGTTCCTTAGCGACGAAGGTCATGAGTCTCGATTGCGGATTGCGGACGAACGGAGATCACGAGTCTCGATTGCGGATTGCGGACGAATGGAAACCGGAAAATCGATCGACACATCAGCATTCCGCATCGATTGTCACAATCAGGGCCTCGTGGGCGCGGCGCAGAGCGGTCTCCACCTCGGCCGGTGTGCGGCTGCGGGCAAAGATAAAGCCGAGGTAGCGCGAACCTTCTGGAAGAGGTACAAGTCGCTGGCCAATGTGCGCGGTGATCACCAGGTCTGTCACCCCGGGAACGCGCCGCGCTTCCTCAACGAAGCGCACCTCGCGCAGCACACCGGCGGCAGGTGTCGGGATCATCATCACACCAGACGCACATTGTTCGCGTGCCGGAACCGGCGGAACACGGCCGAGCGCGTGGCCGAGTAAGACCTCCTCGAGGGAGATCGCTCCCGTTTCACCAAATCGGAGCGCGTCGCTGCATCTTCCTCCGATGGGACGCGCCGCAAGCTCGATCATCCAGACTCCCCCTTCGTTCACTCGCAGCTCGGCGTGCACTGGTCCCCGGTCCAGACCCATTGCATGGGCGGCACGCTTTACGCACTGGGTGATACTCTGCCGTGTATCCGCGGGTAAGCGTGACGGAGTGATGTAGATTGTCTCTTCGAAAAATGGACCATCCAGAGGATCCGGTTTGTCGAAGAGGGCCAGGACGTGCAGCTCTCCGTCAACCAGTAGTCCCTCGAGCGCGACTTCGGGACCGGGAATGAAGCGCTCCACGAGGTAGCGCCGCTCCACCGTACATTGCGAGGAGCTTCGGCGTGACTGCACGTCCGGAGCTGCCAGGATGCGGGCGAGTCTGGCGTGCATGCGAACGAATTCTTCGGCGGAATCTGCCCGCATGACGCCGCGGCTAGCGGACAGAGCCACCGGCTTGATGACGCACGGATAAGGGGCGGACTGCGCGACAACCTCAGCCGGTTCGGCGATGTCATGCGCGGTGAAGCCAGGGACAGGCAGTCCGCATTCCGCCAGGGTGCTGCGCTGTAGCTGCTTGTCGCGCGCTACGCGGGCAGCGCGCACAGGCACACTCGGCAAGCAGAGCTCAGCCGCAACGGCGGCGGCAACCAGGGTCGTGTTGTCGTCGACGCCGAATACCGCCGTCAGAGGAAACTCGTCCGCGAACGTACGTGCCTGTTCCGCGGCTCGGTCGGGATCGTCAAAGTCCAGCGTGAGCAGGCCGCTCGGCTGGTGCCCCGCCAGTGCGCTTGCGCGGTCGGAGGCAACGGTGAGGAGCGTGTCGAGCCGCCGTGCGGCATCGACGAAAGCCGAAGCGCGATACGTGATGCTTGGCAACAGCAGCAGGAGTCGAGGTTGCTCGGCGAACTGCGTACGCCTTGCATTCGTGTCGATCACTTCTTCGCAGCGGCGAAGTAGGGGTTCGTTCCGGCTGAGTGATTCGTGATGTCGGTGAGTCCGGCCAAGCCAGGCACAAGTTGCCGGAGGGTGGTTTCGATGCCCTGTCTCAGCGTCACAGACGCCATGCCGCAGCCCTGGCAGCCACCCGACATCCGCACGGTAGCCATGGCATCCTGCACATCCAGCAGTTCGATCATGCCTCCGTGACTCGCGATGGATGGGTTGATCTGCTCGTGGAATACGATCTGGATCAGATCATACATCTGCGTGTCGTTGAGGGATTCTCCTGCGGCCGCGCCTGTCAGCGCCGCACGCTCCATTCGAGCCACCGCTGTGGCGAGCGCGTACCGAATAGGCTTTTCCAAGGCGTCCCATGGCGTAGGACTGTCCTTGGTGATCATGATGTCTCCGCCGACAATGGAGACGGAGGCGAGACCTCGCACGCAAAAGAGCGCCTGAGCAACCGGGTGCCCAGCCGCCGCGTCCGGCGAGGTGAAGACACCTCTGTCTACCGATGCCACACTTCGCCCAAGCACAACGCGGCAGTTGCGGTCGTCGAGCGGATTGAAGGATGCGACGGCTGTAGTGTTCACTGAACCTGACCTGCACCTGGCTGTGCTACTCGTGTGATTCGTCGACTCGACACCGGCTTACGTCGAGACGGCGGAGTGCTGCTCGCTGCTGAGAGTGAGGATACGCGCCAGCACCCGTCCCCGCCACTGGGCCGGAGCCAACGCACGAGAGTGTGCCCGCTGACGCGACAGTAATGCGGACTAGGGAAGCAGAACCTCAGATTGCGCAACGACGCTCAGGAGTGAGCCCTGCGAAGGTGCAGCGGTGTGAGCAGGGAGGCGAACGTCGACACGAGCACCGCCTACAGTGCCCAGCACATGCTGGTGATTTCCCATATCAACCACGCGATCCACGACTACCTGAAACGCATCGGCGCCCGTTCCCGCGCGCAATCCGCCGGGCGGGATCGCCACGAGTCTCCCGTTCACAGGCGCGACCATGTAGCCGAGAAGTTCCGCCGTCTCCCGATCGGGCGGCTGCCGGTAGATTTCGCTCTTGGCACCCGAAGCCCGCACGACACCGGCGACGAGAATGACCAGGTGCTCCGCGATGCGAAAGGCTTCCTCGCGATCATGAGTCACGAGGATAGTGGTAGTGGCGAAGGTCGCGAGCAGCCTCGGTAAATCGTCGAGGAGCTGAGCACGCGCGACTCGGTCGAGTCCGGCGAGGGGCTCGTCCAGGAGTGTAACGGGCGCGCGAAGTGCAAGTGCGCGCGCGACGTTTGCGCGCTGGGCCTCACCACCTGAAAGGTTGCGAGCCGACCTCTGTAGAATATGCGTGATCCCGCACTCGCGTGCCGCATCGGAAATGCGAGCTTCACGTTCCCCGCGCGCAACGCCGCGAAGCCGTAGACCCAATTCGAGGTTGGCGTAAACCGTTCCCCTGAGAAAAACAGGCTGCTGAAACGCGTAAGCAACACTCTGACGGGAGAATGTGAGGGACGACGCAACGTCATTCCCGAAGCGCACATGACCGCGAGTCGGCATCTCGAGAGTTGCCACAAGCCGCAGTAGTGTTGTCTTTCCCGAGCCGTTCGGACCGAAGATCGCGGTCGTGGTGCCTGACGCGAAGGTGAGCGCCGGAATGTCCAGCACCAGTCGCCCTTCGCGTTCGAACTGGAGGCCCTTTGCGGCAACCTCCATCAGCCGTCTCTTCGCTGTTGGAGTGTGGTTAGAAGAATGTTCACCGCGAAGGAAAGCGTGAGAAGGATGAGTCCGAGCGCCAATGCGAGCGGCACTTCGCCGCGGCTCGTGGTCGTCACGATCGCGGTTGTAAGAACCCGTGTACTTCCCTGCAGGTTGCCACCCACCATCATGGACGCTCCGACTTCGGAGACGATCGCGCCGAATCCCGCCATGACGGCTGCGAGCAATCCGAGCCTCGCCTCTCGGCTTATGAGCCAGAGCACGCGGAGGCGGCTCGCGCCCAGCATGGCGAGCAGATCAGGCAGCTGCGCGGGAAGTGCCTGTATGGAGGCGGCTGTGAATCCTACGACGAGTGGGAGCGAGATGATGAATTGGGCAAGCACCATGGCGCGCTTGGTATAAATGAGCTCGAGTCCTCCCAGTGGACCACTGCGCGCGAGGAGGAGCCAGACCACCAGTCCGACTACTACGGGAGGCATTCCCATGCCTGTGTTCACGGCGCTTAGAAGAAAGGTTCGGCCTGCAAATCGCCCTCTGGCGACCGCGTATCCGAGTGGTACGCCAACAACTATGGAACAGAGAGTGGCCGCGCTGGAGATAAGAAGCGTGCGCCCGATGATTCCATACAGTTCCGCGTTGCCGCCAGCGAGAAGACGCGCTGCTTCGCGAAAACCGCCAATGAAGTCATTCATTCGGCGATCGGAGACGCTGCGCTACGAGAGCGGTGGTGCACTCACTCCACTCAGCTTCGACGAGTCCTTGCCAACATCGGGGATGAAAAGCGACTGCCCGAATCGCGAATGGCCGAACTCTCCGATCGCGCGCTGCGTGCCGGGCGACACGAGGAACTCGACGAAACGTCTCGCTCCAGCCTCCTTGACATTCGGATGCTTCGCCGGGTTTACGACATACACGTGGTAAATGTTCAAAAGCGTCGCGTCCCCCTCGTATACTGGCACGAGAGTGAGGCGATGCTTAAGCGCAAGATATGTCGCGCGGTCGGTGAGCGTGTAGCCGCGGCGCTGATCGGCAACGTTGAGGGTGGCGCCCATTCCCTGCCCGGTAGCTTCGCGTTTCGGCACGGCGGTTGGATCGATGGCCGCCGCCTTCCACAGCGCAAGCTCCATCTTTTCGGTTCCCGAGCCATCACCCCGCGAAACGAATGGACCTGTCCTCGCGATTGCTTTCATGGCATCGCTCAGGTTGCTGCGGCCCCTGACCTTTACTGGATCGTCAGGCGGGCCAACAATAAGAAAGTCGTTGTGCATGAGGAGTCTTCCGCCTGTCAGATCCCCGCTCTGAACATAGTCGCGCTCGCTTGCTGGAGCGTGCACGAGCACAACGTCCGCATTCCCGCGCCGCGCCATGTCGAGTGCCGCGCCCGTGCCCACGGCGATGACCTTCACATCGATGCCGGACTCCGCCCGGAAGCCGGGAAGAAGCGAGTCGAGCAGGCCGCTATCCTCGGTGCTGGTCGTGGTAGCGAGGATGATCGATTCGTTGTTGCCGAGCGCGATTGAATCATGATGCAGCGTGTCCTGAGCGTCGTCCGTAGCTCGGGCTCTATCAGAGTACCTTTGACCGCACGCGGCGAAGATCGCGAGCGAGGCCACTGCGAGAGCAACACGAGTGTGCTTAGTGGACGGGAACAGTCCACGGATAAGCTGCTCGATCATCGATACCTCCAACAATGAACGTCGAGTAGGCTCGCAGGGAACTGCTACTTGCGGCCAAGGCAAGAGCCGACAAGAATAGCGCTCACACGGGTACGCAACAACGCTCACCGAGAAAGACCTTGTGAACACGTTTGCCATCCTCGCTCACCGGAGGAATCTGCCCGGCCTCATCCTGCTTGCAACGTTTTTCGCCGCCCCGCTCGCCGCGCAATATCCGCTCGCGCCGTCCCCTGTACTCAATCTCGGCAGCATGTTGCGGGATGCCGGACTCTCGGGTTACGCGTCCGTGCGGACAACGCTGCGTGATGACACCGCAACCACTATCGTGAACCGCGCGCGGATCACAGTGCAGGCGCTGCCGGTTCCGTTCGCTGGCGTGAGGATACAAGCAGACTTCTCCGCTGTGGGAAGGTCGACCGCAGACACGGTACCGGCATTCTCACTCACCGACGCCTACGTACAAATCATCCCTCCCGACAGCGGCAGAATGGCGAAGTTGTTGCGGCCTGCGCTCGTCGTGGGACAGTTTCGGACCCCGTTCTCGCTCGAGTACCTTACGCCATTCTCGCAACTGCTAACGGCAAATCGCTCGCAGGCCGTGGACCGCCTGTCCACCCGGCGCGACATCGGAGCGTTGGGACAATTCTCGCTTGACCGCTTCGCAAAGCTGACCGGCGCGGTCGTCGGAGGCGAAGGCCCGAACCGCACTACCTCCGACGGGAGGCAGATGCTGGTCGGTAGGATCACGTTGTTCCCGCACTCCTCGATCGGTGTGAGCGCGAAATGGTTGGGCCAGGGTAACGATCACCGGTGGGGGTACGGCGCGATGGATCGTACCGGGGGCCGGAGTCATTGTGGAAGGCGAAGCTATAAAGAGGACAGGACCCGTCAGCGCGACTACGATGACTGACGCCAGTGCCGGCTACCTGCTGGCCGCCTACAGGCTGCTTCCGTGGCTTCAACCAGTGGTGAAGTGGGAGCGGCTTCACGAGACACTCACAACCACCTCAACAGTGAGGGACCTCCGCCTGACATGGATCACGTACGGTATCAATCTGCTCGCTCCGCAGGAACGCCTTCGTTTGCAACTCAATTGGATCGCCAGGACGGAACGGCCGGTGGAGCGAAGCGATGAACTCGTCGCGCAGCTCCAGGCGATCTTCTAAGGGTGACTGTTGAACCGCCACCGCGAGACAGCGAGGAGTGGTGCTTCGGCTCAGTGTCAGCTTTGGTTGTTGTGAGGCTGGATTTCACGTGACTGACGCAGCAACTCGTGGTATGCGGGCTGCCCTGATCGGCATGGTCGTCAATGCCGGCCTGGCTGTCGTGAAGCTCATCGCCGGTATACTAGGAAACACCTACGCACTTGTCGCCGACGCGGCCGAGTCGGGTGCGGATGTGTTCGGCTCGCTACTCGTCTGGGGTGGACTCTCCGTCGCCTCACGGCCGGCTGACGAGGACCATCCGTATGGGCATGGTAAGGCCGAGGCGCTTGCGGCAGCCGCGGTCGCGCTCATGCTGCTTGGCGCCGCAGTCGGGATCGCCATCCAGGCTGCTCGCGAGATACGGACACCACACAAAGTGCCCGCACCGTGGACGCTCGGCGTGCTGGTAGCTGTTGTGCTCGTCAAGTGGGTTTTGTCGCGACGTGTGAACGCAATTGGCGCGGAGATCGGAAGCATCGCGGTCAAGGCGGACGCATGGCATCACCTGAGCGACGCGGTCACATCCACGGCGGCATTCATCGGTATCAGCATCGCGCTGTGGGGGAGCCGGTACCGGGGCGGCACAGGCTGGGAGTCGGCCGACGACTGGGCGGCGCTCGTGGCGTGTGCGTTGATCGCGTTCAATGGCGTCATGCTGCTGCGCCCCGCGCTCAACGATCTGATGGACCGCATGCCTGGCCCTGAGATCGTCGAGCCCATCCGCCACGCGGCGTCAGCAGTCAGCGGCGTACTCGCCGTCGAAAAGCTCGCGGTGAGAAAAGCGGGGTTGGGATACCGCGTCGACGTTCACATCCACGCCGACCCTGCAACGCCCCTGGAGGACGCGCATCGTTTGGGCGGGCGTGTGAAGGGAGCTATGCAAGCCGCGGTGCCGCAGATTCAGTCTGTGCTCGTGCACATGGAGCCATACGAGCCGAACCAGTGACGCATCGTCCGCCCGGGCGAAGGCGCCAACCGCGCGATACCGAATGTAGTTAGCGTCATTGTGACAACAGCTCACCGACGGCGTCTGCTACGCCTGACCCAGATCTGTGGGTTCTGAAATGTCCCGCCCGCTGTTATTCATGCAGACATGAATGCACGTCTACTCATCGTGTCGAACCGGCTCCCCGTTACCGTCCGGGTTGAGGGCGGACGCCCGACGGTCCGGCGGAGCGTCGGTGGCCTGACGACTGGGCTACGTGGCCCGCACGAACGGTCGGGAGGGTTATGGATTGGCTGGCCCGGGAGCCTGGACGGACTCGATCCCGACGCAAGGAGCGACGTTGATCGGCAACTGGCCGAACTGCGGACCGTACCCATTCAGCTGAGCGCGCAAGAGGTGGCGGTCTTCTACGAGCGCATCTCGAACGGGGTGCTCTGGCCCATCTGCCATGACCGGATTGACCGTTTGCCGCTCCGCGTTGAGGGGTGGGATGTGTACGAGTCCGTCAACCAGCGCTTCGCGGACTCGGTAGCGGAGCAATATCGTTCGGGCGACCTGGTCTGGGTGCACGACTATCAACTGCTTCGCGTTCCAGCGCTACTGCGCGAGCGGATCCCCGACGCGCGGATCGGATTCTTCCTCCACATCCCGTTCCCCAATCCCGAGATTTTCTTCACGCTCCCCACGCGGCATTCGCTGATCGAAGGAGTGATGGGCGCTGATCTGGTCGGTTTTCAAACACGGCGCTACCTCGGTCACTTTCGGGCCGCGCTACGCCGGCTCTTCTCGCTCGAGGCCGATGCCGAGGGCTTCGTGCCATGGCGGGGGCGGCGTGTGCGGCTCGGCGCCTTTCCAATTGGTGTCGACGCGGCCGACTTCGCGCGCCGAGCTGCGACGCGCAAGGTGAGCGCGAAGGTGCTCGAGTACAGGCCTCCGGGGCAGCGGCTCCTCGTCGGAATCGATCGCCTGGACTATACCAAGGGAATCCCCCGGCGCCTGCTCGCGGTGGAGCGGTTGCTTACGGCGCATCCGGAGTGGCGAGAGCGTGTACGGCTGATCCAGGTGGCGGTGCCGTCGCGCGATCGCGTGGGGGCCTACCGACGCATCCGCCGCGATGTGGACACCCTGGTCGGGCGCATCAATGGCGCCTTCGCAACGCCCACCTGGACGCCTATCCACTACATGTACCGGAGTGTCCCAAGCGACGTGCTGCTCGCGCTGTACCGAGCCGCCGACGTGATGCTCGTGACGCCGCTGCGCGACGGGATGAATCTCGTCGCCAAGGAGTTCCCCGCGTCTCGCGTCGACGAAGGGGGCGTTCTGGTGCTGAGCGAGTTCGCGGGAGCGGCCGAGGAACTCGGGGAGGCTGTGCTGGTAAACCCGTACGACGTTGACGGGACGGCAGAAGCGATTCACCGAGCACTGACAATGGACAGCGCACAGCGTCAGCAGCACATGCGGGCGTTACGCGCGACCGTCCTTAAATACGACGTACATCATTGGACGTCGACCATCCTCGACTTGCTGGCAGCCGGCGCGTAAAGGATAGTAACACGCACTGCCTGCCGGCCACTGTTTCGCTCGTCCGATCGCCGGAGTCTTCGTTCTGATGGTGAATGCATTGGCTGACGACGTTCACGCGCCTGATCTCATTTTCAGAACCGGACTATGATTCCACCAATCGACCCGTCGAATGCGGTACTGGTGCACTTCTACCGTGCGGTCGTCAGCCATGCTGACGCCTGGCGCCAGCGTATGGACGCGACAACCAATTGGGCAGCGGCGACGACTGCGGGGATGGTGACATTCGCATTCGGTGACCCGGGCGCGCCACACTTGCTGCTGCTGCTGGCCGGAGGTTTCGATGTGATGTTCCTGCTAATGGAATCGCGGCGTTATCAGATCTACGATCTCTGGCGCCGTCGCTTTCGAACTCTGAATCAGTACCTCATCGCCCCGGTCCTCTCACCGGAGAGAGGGCCCGACGCCGCGGCGGTGGCGGAGAACCTCGGGAACATCGCCTCTGATCTAGGACGCACGGTTCCGCATCTTCACTTCTCCGAAGCGATCGGTTATCGCCTGAGGCGAAACTACGGTTACCTCTTCGGCGCGATACTCCTCGCCTGGCTCGCCAAGCTGGAAATGCACCCGCGGGGGGCGCGGGGTTTGGCGGAATTGGTTGACAGGGCGGGGATCGGCACGATCCCCGGCTCGTGGATCATGGCCGGCCTCGGTGTGTTAACGCTGGGATTCGTCATCATGGGGCTGCGGGCGCCCTCGGAGCACATGATTCAGTGGACAACGGTCCCTTCGCCGGCGGACCGATTGCTCAGCCAGTCGATGCGGTGGTTTCGAGGGGCGGAATCCAGCGAGGGCGGCAAGCCTTCCTGAACAACACTAACACCTCAACTTCCGGACTGGAGTACTTAGCCGCGCGCGCAGAGTGTGATCGTGGATCGCGGCGATGATTACCGCCGGCCGCATCTGGTTGATCGTTGAATAAAGTAGGATGATGAGGAAGAAGAGAGCGCCACCACTGTCAGTAAGAAGCCGACAGTCGCCCCAAGAGCGGCATTGGACGACTCATGAACGGTGGCTAGCGTGACGAGCGAGTAGAGCGCGAGCCCGATAAAAAATCCGAAGTAGGTCTGGTTCACGCGCCGCCGCATGAATTGATCGAACACAGCGGTTGTCATCGAACCGGCGCCCTGCTGCACAGCCAGAAGAAGGAGCGAGATCGTGATGGATGTAACCGTGATGATTCCCGCCGCGATCGCCGCAAGCAGATTGCTCGTCGTCTCTGCGTCTATGAAGGCATACTTCGTGAGAAACCCGTGAGAGTGAGCGGGCCGCTCAGCCTCCGCCCGGCGGCGCCGGCCGGCGTGCGCCAACGATCACAATTTCAACGCGCCGGTTGCGCCCTCTGCCTTCCGCCGTGTTATTGTCCGCAACCGGCTGGCTCTGCCCATAACCGGCCATATCGATGCGCGCGGGATCGACCCTCTCGGCAATCAGAGCGGCGCGCACGGCTTCGGCCCGCATCTCGGACAGACGCTGGTTCGCCAGCTCGCGCCCCACCGAATCGGTGTGACCCTCGACCGAGATGCGGTTGTCGGGGTATTGCGCAAGCACAGCGCCAATGGTGCCGATCTGACTCCGCGCCCTGGGCGACAGTTGGTACTGGCCGCTCGCAAAGAGTCCCTGGCCCAGCACGATGGCGAGGCCGCGCTCCGTTTCCCTGATCTCGGTGACGTCGGTCATCAGGCGGTCGAGGTCGAGCACTGCCTGGTAGCGCCTGCGTTCCGCCTCAGCCGCTCGGCCTTCCGCTAAGCGAGTGGCCGAGTCTGCTGCGGCCGCCCTG
>JACDCM010000003.1:0-3196 GCA_013817545.1 Gemmatimonadaceae bacterium
GAAAGAGATACACGACGATAGCACGTAGCACGGAATCCATCTCGGCCTCCTCAGCGAAGGGGAATCAAGGCAGAACAAACTGGGAAAACGTTATTGCGGGTTGATCACCGACACCGGCGCTACCGGTATGCGACCACAGAGTGCTCGGCTCCACCCCGAATCGAATCCTCAATGGCGCGCGCCCAGTTGTCTTGAAGACGTAGGCGATGCGGTCGCCGGAGACTTCCTGTGCGCTCGGCTCTGGCGTTACCGTGAGCAACGCGACTTCGTCGAGAAAATCGCGCGCGATCCACAGCCGCACTTCGCCGTAAGCGGGAGGGGACATGATGAGGAAATCGAGCGACGAAAGTGCGCGATAGCGTGCGATTCTGTCGTACTCGAGCAAAAGACCGTTCGGCGTACCACCCGCGCGGGCATGGGCCAGAGGTCCACCGCCGAACGCGCCGGCGAAGGTCGCGGCGAGAATAAGGGCCATGAACGCCCAGGCTATCCGCTGCACGCGCCATTCGAGCTTCTGAAACGCCAAATGCGACGGAGGCTCGAAGCCTTCATCCTGACGATCCGTGCTCTCGCTCACGTGGAAGTCTCCCGACTGTCCTAGCCGATGGGTCATCGTAACCGCAGACTTCCGCGGAACGGATTATCGGGAGATTATCGCCAGCTATGCTGCTCCGCCAGTGCCGCATCCTGGTCAGATTCCTGTGGAGGAACAAGAACGAGACTGGATGGAAGCGGCGGGATGAATGGCAGATCCAGCTGCGGCGAGTGAAGAAAGGCGAATTCGTCGCGCTGCAATTGTTCCATGGCGTAGCGGAACCAGAGCGTTTTCATGGGAGCGCGGTGGCTTTCGACGGGCAGAGCCGCGATTGCCAACGCCTCTTCGCGCACTTCTCTCGGCAGCTCTCGGCCAACGGGATGCCTCAAGAGCAAACGGACATCCTCATCGTCGCGAGCGATGAGCGCCGCGCAGAGCAGATCGAGGAACTCGAGCATGCCGCTTTAGCCGAGGCCTGTCGACACGTAAAACGCGCAGAATAATTTCACCGTGATCAGGCTGTCTTGCGACGGCGTGCACGCGCGCGAGGTTGCTCGGATGCCTTCTCCTTGACCTCCGTCTTCTCCTTCTTTGCTTCGCGCGCAGTGCCTTTCCGCTTGCCCTGATCAAGGCTTGCCTGCAAACGCGACATCAGGTCGAGCACATCAGTACTCGTCGGATCTGCTGGCTCATCGAACTTGAGTTTCTTGCCTTTCATCTTCGCCTGGATGATCCGCATCAAGTTATCGTGATAGTCATCCGTGTATTTCGCGGGATCGAACGCTTCAGCGAGATTGCCGATCAGCTGCTCGGCCATTTGCAATTCCTGAGGACGAACGTTGTCGCTGGACGGAAAAGTGAACTCGCCCGAGCCGACAAGCTCGCTGGGAAAACGCATCAATTCGAGGACGAGCGCGTCGTCGACCACCTTTATCCCCGCGAGGTTCTGAGCAGACCGAATTGTGATCTTGCCAATGCCGACCATTCCCGTGCTGCGAATAGCCTCTCGTAACAGTCCGTAAGCTTTCTCTCCACCCTTCGCGGGAATGAGGTAGTACGGCGTTTCGAAGTATCGCGGATCGATCTCCTCCGCTTTTACGAAGTCGATGATCTCGAACGCCTTCGACGACTCGATCGCGGCAGACTTGAAATCCTCGTCGGTCAGCACCACGAACTTCCCTTTCTCGTACTCGTAACCTTTTACGATTTCACCCCATGGTACCGAAACTCCCTCCGACTCACAGATGCGCTCATACTTGATCGTGGACTGATCGGATTCATGCAGCAGTCTAAAGCTGATTCGGTCGGTTGAGCGAACAGCGGAATGAAGCTGGACCGGAATGTTGACGAGGCCGAAACTAATGGAGCCTTTCCAAATGGATGCCATGAGCCGCTCCGTGCAAAATGGAAACGATCAGGAAACAAGTGCGTGAGCAAGTCGAATGCCTTCAACAGGCCGTCCACATTCAAGATGTGAATAATCTCGAAGAGAGCGTCGTATAATCCGCCGCTATTTTGTGGATGTTTTGTGCATGAGTGCTGAGAGGATAGCTATCGCGCCAGTTCATTATTGAGCAACAGGCAAGAAGAAACGTGATCCAAGAGCGGCGAAAAAACTTTTCAAGGCAACTCAGGGGAAATTTTACCGGGATATCAACGTGGATATCCACAAAGAGTACAGAGTCTTGGTGCATGGTCTGACGCTACTTACGACGTTTGTCCACCAAGCAGTAGTCAGTTATCCACAAGTCCCACAACAACTTACAAGCTTTCCGCCTATTGCGCCAGATGCTCGGCCCTCCTACTTTGCGACGCGTCGATGGAGCATCGGTCGATGATCGACCGGCCTGAGCATCATGGAGGAAGCGATGGATCTGGTCACGTGTGCCGAACCGCGCGGAGCTCTACAGCCCGCACCTCTTACGGGGTTGCGAAAGAGTACCGCGGATGAGAGGTGGGAAGGATTTTGGGAGGACGATTCGTATGTCGCGCGATGCACCGCTGCTGACGGGCAAGTCGAGTGGTTCAGACTTGAGGACGATGGAATATCGGTCGCTTCGTCCGATCCGTTGCCAGTTGTACTGAGGATCACGAGGCGTGACACGACACTCCGGACCCGCGCGATCATGGTGCGCAATGCCAAGGACGGGACACCCAAGGCATTACTATGGGTGAAGCGCCGCTAGCAGGCCGCCAATGCTTTCGTTCGCGGCGTTTTCCTGCTTAGCAGCACATTCCAATTCGATCATGGGGCGCAGGATCATTCAGGGGGCGAACGCAATCCTTTCTGGTTACAGCTGACTCTAATGCCGACCTGCGGCTACTCCAGGTATTTCAAGCTGTTCCCCTGAACGAAGCGCGAGGTGACAAGCAGCGGCATGCAACCAGGATAACGCAACGCTTAGTGCGCGGTCGCCACTGGCAGCTGCACGGGCGAGGGAAAAATGTTGAAAGAGGCGTTGACGAATATCTGATACTCCGTCTCTTGCCACATACATTGTAAGAGTAGCCGCGCCATCGAGCAGATGGTAAAGAGTAAAGAGGTGAAACTTCATGCGCGCAGCGGCGTCTTCATCGAACGCCGCGAGGAATATGCGCTCGCGCGCTGAGCGCTCCTCACGTAAGGTCCCCAATACCTGAATGATTCGGTCGATGCCGCCG
>JACDCM010000003.1:3206-38360 GCA_013817545.1 Gemmatimonadaceae bacterium
CTTCCGACCCGGGACCGGAGAACCTCGTCCCAAGCCGCGTCACTCTTAGCCGTGATAATGGCAGGTATTCTGTGCAGCTCCAGCCAGGAGCGCACATCATCGCGACGATCAGCCACAATGCCGACGGCAGCTACATGCAAGATCCGGTAAAGAGCGTCAACAGGGTCGCTGGAGGGTAGATTCAGAACGCTGTAGAGAGTGAAGGCGCGCGTGGCGCCCGCTTCGAGCTGCATCCGGAGAAGATCGTATTGCGCGCCGCGCGTCTGTCTGACGAAGGCATCGGCACCCTCGAGCGCCGCCAGATCATACGCGGTGGCTAATGTCCAGAGTCGCTCAGCTTCCTCGTTCTCCATCGGAGCGCCGACGAGCTCCGCATTGCCGAAGCGCGCCGCGGCGGTGGCAATCGCCAGTCGGCGAGTTTCCGGCTCAATAGCCGCGACTGCCCAATGGCTATCCAGCGTCTCGAATGCAGTGCGTGCGTCCGTCACGTGAGGCCTCCGCAAAAGAACGGCACGTCGTTTCGATAAGCTCGAGCTTCACTCACTCCGTTCATATTCCGGATCGATCGTTCGATGCTCCGCGTAATCTTTCTTCAGGAAAATTCAACGCGCGACGGACGAAACACACCGTCTCTTCGATGACCGGAGATATACCACGCGAACCACGAGTGGGAAAGACTTGCTACCGCATCGTGTTACGATCGTGACCGTGCAGGGAGCAGGATGACGACGCGTGAACTAACCCTATCCGTGCGGTAAGCGAATGTGGCGCGGTGTGGTTTTTGAAGCATCGCACTGTGAGCCAAGCACGAACGAATGCGAAGTAGGAGCTTGCTTCAGCGCGTCAGAAGAGAGCGAGTTCTCTACATCATCAACACCGATGTGGATGGCACGAAATGCGCTCAGCGATCAACGCGTTCTTTCGCAAAAAAAGATCGCGCAAAGTATGAATTACCTATGGCGCTGCGCGATTTTTTTTGTAGATTAACCGCCCCTTCACTTTGCTCGACACGACCGCGCGCGCGAACTCGACACGCTCTCGCCGGCACCGCCCCGCAACACGCCCCGCAATCATTCACTCAGGAAGTGTCCGTGAAAATTGAACCAACCGCCTTTCGCGCGGAGCAAGTCACAACCGAAGGTTACGCACAACGAGCTGGGGCGCCTTACTCGGGGCTGGCGTGCAACGAGCAGCGTGATGCGTGGAGGGAAGAGACGGTGCGGATGTCGAGTTCGCGCCACGAGAGATTCAGCGATAGTATCGAAACGCTCCTTAATGACACCCTGGTTTGTGATGGTGCGGGACTTGAGTTGCTTTTAGCGCTGCAATCGCACGTAAGCGCCCTGAACGAGGTTTGGGAGGCTCATCAGCGCGGCGCCGCTATTCTCCCCGAAAGTGTGGCGCATTCACTTGCGGTCGCTCGAAGACACATTCCCCAGTTTCTTGTAGGTGTTCGAGCCGCCGGCTGCGCTGATGTCGCTTGTACGGCGCGCGCGACTTTGGATATGCTCCGGTAGCAGCCCCTGCCGCGTGGATTTCACGCGCCCGTTCCTATTATATAGTATACTCCTGAGCCGTCCTTCTGTGGGGACGGCTTATTCGCGTGCCGTTCCCGTTGTTGATCCTACTTGGCATAGCAATGATGTCGATGCCTCCTTCTCTGGTAGTAGCTGTCGTCTTACTGGCGGCCGAGCACGCTCTACCCCCATCAAACGCCTCTGCGCAAGGTTTTCTTCACTTAGCGACAGGACACGAGCCTGACTCTGGCTCTATACTGCGCGCAGTTCGTGCCGCTCAGAGCCAGTTCGAACGCCTCAGATTCAACAACCTGCCGTGGTCGTGGGGCAGTGGCAGTACGGAATGCAGCGAGATCATCGGTCGCTACTGTATTACGCTCGATGACGCAGATGATACATGGAAGCCGCCCACGGAACCGTCTCGCGTAGTCAGAGGGCGTGACTCACTCATTTTAGCTCTGGATTCCGCCGCCTTACGACTTCCGGGCGATAAGTGGATCGCGGGGCAACGCGTTCGCTATCTGCTGGAGGCTGACCGGTCGTCAGACGCATTTGCAGCAGCACAGGCCTGCCGGTCGGACAAGTGGTGGTGCACTTCCCTTGCTGCTCTCGTCGAGCACAGGGACGGACGTTTCGATAAGGCCGACTCGCTGTTCACGATCGCGCTTCGGGAGATGCCGGATAAGGAGCAGCGAAGTTGGAGGGATATCAGAATCCTCTTGGCGGGAGAGGATCTCGGCATTTTCAAGCAATTCACGCCGGAACGGCAGGATTCACTTGCGTCCTGGTTGTGGTGGCTGGCCGATCCTCTGTGGATGCGGGCTGGAAACGAGCGTCGCACCGAGCACTACGCCCGGTACGTATTCGACCGCATCTACAAGGACTCTCGAACTGTTGAAGGCGCTTTCTGGGCGGACGATCTTGGAGAATTGCTAATTCGGTATGGCCCGATGGCAGGATGGGAACGCGTAAGGCCGAGTGGGAGCGCAGTGATGCGGCCGGGCGTGGTAGGTCACTTCCGGCCGAACGGTCGCGAGTTTTTTCCCCGAGCGCGCTGGTTTCTGAATGGTACCGCGATCGGTCCAGGCGAATGGACACTAGGGGTGGAACGTACGAGAACGGAGTACATGCCGTCCTATGCATTCTCGTTTAACCCGCTTGAATTTCAGCTTGCTGTCTTCCGCCGAGGAGACTCCGCCGTTGTGGTGGCTGCATATCAGCTACCGGCTGATAGTACGCCAGGATCAGCCTCGGTTGAAAGTGGCTTGATACTGGCAAGCGATGAGCGTTCGACCTTGGCGGTCAAACGCGAATCGTCGCTGGGTGCGCGCGGGGTGCTGAACGCCGTCGTACCGGCCAAGCCGGCGATTGTGAGCGTAGAAGCGCTCGTGGACAGCGGCAGGCGGGCGTACCGGACGCGTTTTCGCCTTTCAATACCACAACTGAGCGCCTCGAGTCTGACGCTGTCGGATGTGTTGCTTTTCGACAACGCTGAAGAGACGAATCCCGGCATTCTGGAGGAGGCGCTTCCGCGCGCGCGCGGAACGACCGGCGTTGGCCCAGGGGACCGCGTGTCCCTCTACTGGGAGGTATACGGCCTGCGGGGGCGAGAAGGGGCGCTTGACGTGGAGCTAGCTCTGCAACCGCAAAAAACCAGGTGGTTGCGCCGAACCGCCGAGCGTGTGCGGCTCACAAAGGCAGCGCAGTCGGTGCGGCTGCGGTGGAGTGACCAGGTTACGGGTCAGGACGTGATAGCTCGCTCACTTCGGCTCGAGCTACCCAGACTTCCGAGGGGGAGCTACGAACTTCGGATTACGGTGAGCCAGGGAGAAGAGCAGGCGGTAACCAAGCGCAGCCTGACCGTGCGGTGATCATGGGGTTACTTGAGTTCTTCCCGCAACGAGTGCGGTGCCTGGTGCTCGGTGCCTGGTGCTCGGTGCCAGGCGCGCGATTCGGTGTGCGGTTGGTACAGCGAGGTCGGGGATCCCGATCTCCAGGCAATGCCGCCGTACCAACCTTATTCAACTCTCAGCAGGAAATTACCGCTGCGGGGAGCTACTGAATGATAGGATTCTTGACGTGGGTGTCCAGCCACGTCACCATCTCCCATAGGGTGTGCCCCACCGACTCGCGCGCCCTGTAACCGTGGGCCTCGGCGGGAAGGACAACGTACCGAACTGTGGCGCCATTGCCAGCCAGCGCGGCGTACATCCGTTCGCTTTGTACCGGGAAGGTTCCTGAGTTGTCGTCCGCGCCGCCGTGGATGAGTAAAATGGGCTCGTTGATCTTGTCGGCGAAAAAGAACGGGCTCATGGAAGCGTAAATCTCGCGTGCGCGCCAGAATGGGCGCTCTTCCGCCTGGAAGCCGAAGGGAGTGAGCGTGCGATTGTAGGCCCCGCTTCGAGCGATTCCAGCCCTGAAGATATCGGAATGGGCGAGAAGATTCGCCGTCATGAAAGCGCCGTACGAGTGACCTCCGACGCCAATGCGCTGACGGTCGGCGACACCCAGCTCGACAACCTTGTCCACCGCTGCTTTCGCGCTCCCAACCAACTGCTCCACGTAGGTGTCATTCGGTTCCTTGTCACCTTCTCCCACTATCGGCATGGTCGGGCCATCCAGAACCCCATAACCCTGTGTCAGCAGGAGTAGATGGGATGCTCCCGCAGGCCGAACGAATCGGTAGGGGGAGCCCTGAATCTGCGCGGCCGCCGCCGCGGTCTTGAACTCCTGAGGATAGGCCCAGAAGAAAAACGGAAGCCTGCCCTTCGACTTATCGTAGTTGGGTGGCAGATATAGTTTTGCCGACAGTTGCACGCCGTCGGCGCGCTTGTATGTGATCAGTTGTGGTGCGATTCCTCCGAGCTGAGGGGCGGGATCCTTGATGTTGGTGAGCCGCACGAATTTGCCGCCTCGCACATCGCGGACGAAATAGTTGGGTGCATCGTTCACGCTCTCGCGTAGCGTGAGAACTTGCCTGCCGTTGGGGTCCAGGAGCGCTACGATCTCCTCATAATAAGGACTAGCGGACTGCCACAGACGCTCCGTCTTTCCGCTTGCGAGGTCCATGCGGTCCAGGAAAGGAACGTCCCCTTTGGCCGAAGCTCCCGAGCCAGCGAGATATGCCGAACGGCCGTTAGCCGTCGTAAGCAGGACGCGCGTGCCAAGCGGGCCTACAGTCATAACGAAACTGCCTGGATCGCCGTAACGATCCTCCGAGAGCCGGTCGAATACCAGGCGCGGCTCCGCGCTGGGACGCGCAGGGTTGACCGCCCACGTTTTAACCTTGCGCGTCTTCCACCAGAACTCGTCGACCAGCGCAAGGTCTGAGCGGGCCCAACGAACGGCGCGGATACGCGTGCCCACATCCATTACAACGGTGGGCGCATCAGTAAACGGCGCAGCCAATACTTGCAGACGATCTCGCTTTGCGACTTCCCTCGAGGGATTGCCCTCGTCGAGCGCCTCCGTCCACACGATGGTTGCCGGTGCGTCGGCCCGCCAAGACACATTGCGAGGGCCTTTGGCCACCGCGTCGAAAGCGGTGCCAACTTCCTCCTGCAGCGGGAGATCCGCCAGTTGCTTGACCACCACGCCCGACATGTTCCACACTTCGATCCGCGTGGGGAACTCGCTCATTGGTACCACGTACGAGAATGGCCTATGCAGCGTGTGCATGAGAAGATAGCGGCCGTCGGGTGACGGGCTCGCGCTGACATGAATTCCCGGACTTCCTACCGGAGTGACTTCTCCGGTTTTCGAGACAAGAACGACCTGGCTGGTAAAGAAGTGCTCGAACGTGGCTTCATCGGCGGGATTCGACAAAAGATCCTGATATGTGCGGTTGGCCGCCGAGCGTCCCATGGACTGCTGTACCACGGGACCCTTTGGGGTGCCGGAGGCTAGTGGCGCATCTCCACGATTCGCCACGATCATGAGGCAGGCGAGCTGACTGCTGTCGACCCAAGCGCAAGGAAAACCGGTTGCGCCATTCAGCTTGGCGGGCGTCAGTGAGCGTGCTTGTCCGGAAGTTGCTTCGGCGAGCCAGAGAGTGACTGCGCTGTCTTCGCCTATGGTGAATGCAATGCTTCGGGAGTCGGGGGACCAGAGGACGCCTGTAATGCGCGCACCCGCCGGTGTCTTTATGGTTCGCTCAATGCTGCCGTGAACCGAGCGGAGACGGAGCGCCTTGAAGCTGGCTTGGCGGGATCCCGCGTTGGAGCGGGGGTCGATTCGAGAGCCACCGAGCCGTAACTCGGGCGCTGCGACTTCGGCGATGGTTGGCAGGGAATTGCGCTCCATCATTAAAAGCCATGCACGGTCGGGGCTGAGGCTTACTGCAGGGCGCGGATCAGCGTCGAGTATTTGCGCGATCGGATCTGGAGGCTGTTTGTACGGCTCCTGGGCTTCGAGAACGAGGTGCGGAACCAGAGCGGCAGCGATGAAGGCGACCTGCAAGGGCAGGCGCGGAATGATCGGAAACGTCATTGGAACTCCGGTAGGGCGCGAAAAAAAACCATCCACTCAGCATCTGCAAAGGCCGGTAATGAATCGAACCGGGTTGATCACAAACTAATTTTGGCACCGAGTTGGCAGCAGCCACTTACGCACCGAATCCAGACTGTCTCGTCATCGTCGGACCAGACGAATCGAGCGGTGCCGGGTGGCACTTTTGTGGCGGTTGCGCCCGCTTCATGCCGCTCCAACTCGTCAACCCGATAGCGGCTTCCGGAACAGGCAAACGTGATTGTGGCATTCTCACACCCCGGTCCAATGAGTGCTTGCCAACCATCAGCAACCGAGTGCCGGAGAAATAGATAGTTCACATTCCCCGTATCGAGACTGAGTTTCGGATAGCCGCGTGCGGGAAACTCTGGAAGCGGTGTCACCTCGAAGCGGGCTACGAATTGCCAGCCCGTAACCTGGAATTCCTCCATTCTAAAGGCTTCGAGGTCATCGTGCGGAATAATTTTTACAAGGGGGCCGTGTCGCAACCTGAGAGGGTACGGACCGGTTGAGTCAACAAGTGCAAGTCGCTGTTCGTCTCCCCAACCCTTGTTCCTGGCCTTTTGGCGGGTCGCCGAGTCCGCGTAGTCTTTAAAACGTTGTTCTGGTTGCTGCAGCATGGGACGGGAAGCAGAGGGGCGGACGCACGCCTCAACAGCTGTCAGGGCGGCGAGCCCCGCTGCAAGTGCGACGATTCGCGCGGCGCGGCCTAGAGGTGATCCGAACGGCAGCATGGTAGCCTCCGAATTATGGTACCTGACCTCACTTCACCAAAAGAAATTCGATAGGGGCCCCGGCAATCGTCAGCTTTACACATCATGTGCTCGAACAAGTGCGCGAAGCCTGTGCGACCCGATCGCTCGTTCCGGGGTCCGACGTTGTACCAGACATCCACGGCTACCACCTGCGTGCTGTGATTCTCAGCAAGGATTACGGTGAGCCCGTTGGGAAGGGTGTAGCGCTCCATTGCGATTCGCCCGGGCTCCTGAGCACTCAAGGATCTCGCGAGAGTTAGGGCAAGTGTCGCGCATGCGAGCGCGGATAGCAGCCTGCGCATTCGGTACCTCGGTTAGCGATTGGAGAAATAGCGGAATTGAATCATACGGGCTGGTCCGGCATTTGTGGAGACGACGCAAACTCCCGGAGCGCGCGCCATCAGAAGGAATAGGTGGTAAATAAGATTGGCAGCCGGCACCGGGCGCTCCACCGTTCTTCGTCGATATTTTCGACAGGATGAAGAGGATGCAAAAGGATGGGTGCCGATGTATGAGGACTCTGACAAGCTGTTTACCCAGTTCCGTTCCAGAATCGCGTCCGAGTTACCGGCAACTCTCCCATGTCGCACCCTCATGCTATATTGCTTCCAACTCCCGCCATTCGTTTATCCATGATCCAGCAATTGCCATCGAGTATTTCAATGTCAACGCGCTCCACCCGTCCATATCGCGTTATTCTGCTCGCTGGCATTGCAGTCACAGCGACCCTGGTAACCGCCCAGCCATCACTGGCACAAGCACCTGCTACACGAACGCCGGCCCAACGAACCGCGCCGGCGCCATCAGCGCGCAGCAAGGCTGTTCGCGTCGCATCCGTGGAGGGAATTACGCAATATGATCTTCCCAACGGCATGCGAGTGCTTCTCTTCCCCGACCAGTCCAAGCCGTCCGTCACCGTAAACATCACGTACCTGGTTGGATCTCGGCACGAAGGTTCGGGCGAGACAGGAATGGCGCATTTTCTCGAGCATCTGGTTTTCAAGGGAACGCCCAAGCATCGCGACATTCCTCAGGAGCTCTCGGAGCACGGCGCTCAGGCCAACGGCACGACCTGGTACGATCGCACGAATTACTATGTGACAGTTCCGGCCACTGATGCGAATCTGATGTGGGCGCTGGATCTCGAGTCGGACCGCATGGTGAACTCCTTCATCGCCAAAAAGGACCTCGAATCCGAGATGACGGTGGTCAGGAATGAGTTCGAGTCGGGGGAGAACAATCCGAACAGCGTTCTATTTCAGCGCACCTTGTCTACAGCGTACCTCTGGCATGGATATGGGCGGTCGACGATTGGCTCGCGTGCCGATCTGGAGGGGGTGAAGGTGGACCGGTTGCAGGCGTTCTACAGAAAATATTATCAGCCCGACAATGCGATTCTCGTCGTGGCTGGCAAGTTCGATGAGCCGAAGACGCTCGCGATGGTGGAGCGGATGTTCGGGAGAATTCCTCGGCCCGCGCGCCGGCTCGAGCCTACGTATACGGCTGAGCCAACTCAGGACGGCGAACGGACGGTAACGCTGCGCCGCGTCGGCGACGTTCAGCTGGTAAACGCCGTATACCATGTGCCGGCGGGGTCGCATGCGGATCTCGCGGCGCTCGATGTTCTTACGCACGTGCTGGGTAACGCTCCGTCCGGGCGGTTATACAAGGCGCTGGTGGAATCCAAGAAGGCGGCTTCGGTAGGCAGCTTTGCTTTTCAGCTCGCCGAGCCGGGGGTGTTGATGGCCTTCGCGCAGGTGCGGAGCGAAAACTCGCTGGACAGTGCGCGCACCATTCTGCTCGAAACGCTCGAGAAGACCTCTCCCGCATCTGCTGAGGATGTCGAGCGCGGGAAGGCGGCGCTTCTCAAGAACATCGAGCTGACGCTGAACTCTTCGGAGAACGTGGGACTGGAGTTGACGGAATGGGCGTCGATGGGTGATTGGCGTCTCTTCTTCATTCACCGTGACCGCATCAAGAAAGTGACACCCGCGGATGTCGATCGGGTCGCGGCCGCGTACCTCAAGCCGTCCAATCGGACACTTGGCCTGTTCTACCCCACGGCGAAGCCGGACCGCGCGGAGATTCCCGTTGCATCAGACGTGCAGTTTCTGGTGCGCGACTACAAGGGAGATACGGCGGCGATAGCTGGTGAGGCTTTCGACGCTTCTTTTGTGAATCTCGATGCGCGCACTGTGCGGTCGAGTCTTCCCAACGGCATGCGTTTGACAATGGTGCCGAAGAAGACTCGTGGCGGCTCCGTTTTCTCTCGCGTGTATCTCCGATTTGGATCCATGGAAGCGCTCACCGGCCGCACGCGTGTGAGCGCCCTGACCGCGCAGATGCTGGACAAGGGGACGACGACGCGTACCCGGCAGCAGATCAAGGATGAGCTCGACAAGCTCAAGGCGCGCGTGTCGTTCTCCGGCCAGAACATCTCTTCGCAAGCGACTATTGAGACCACGCGGGGCAATCTTCCCGCGGTGCTGCGTCTGGTAGCAGAAATGATGCAGCGTCCGGCATTCGACGCAAAGGAATTCGAGCAACTCAAGACGCAGGCGCTGGCTGGGCTGGAGACGAACAAGTCCGAGCCCGGCCCGCTTGCCGGCGCAGCGTATGGACGGCACATGAATCCAAGGCCCAAAGGACACCCTCTCTACACGGCCACCCTGGAAGAGCAGATCGCGGAAGTGAAGGCCGTAACGCTGGACCAGGTCAAGCAATTCCACGCCGAGCTGTACGGGGCGGACAACGGCGATATCACGATCGTAGGCGATGTCGATCAGGCCGAGGCTACCAAGGTCGCGACTGAGCTGTACGGCAGCTGGAAGAGCTCAAAGCCTTTCGAGCGATTGGCGAACAGCTACCGCGATGTGGCTCCGACGACGATCGTCATTGAAACCCCTGACAAGACGAACGCGATCTTTATCGCGGGGCTTAACGTCAACATGCGGGACGACCACGCTGATTGGCCTGCCGTCGAGTTGGCCAACTACATGCTGGGCGGCGGATTTCTGAGCTCGCGTCTCGGTACGCGCATCAGGCAGAAGGAAGGGATCAGCTACGGCGTGGGATCACAGTTCCAGGCCCACCCAATCGATGACGCCGGGACGTTCATGTCTTTCGCGATCTATGCACCGCAGAATGTCGTGCGGCTCGAGGCAGCCTTCAAGGAAGAGATCGAAAAGGCGCTCAAGGATGGCTTTACGGCGGATGAGCTCGAGAAGGCAAAGACGGGCTACTTTCAGGCGAGCCAGCTGGCGCGCTCGGAGGATTCGCAGCTCGCGAATACACTCGTGAGTCAGGGTTTCTTCAAGCGTACCTTCGCGCGGGACGCTGAAGTGGAGCGCAAGATCGCTGCATTAACCCCGGTGCAGATCGTTGAGGCGATGCGGCGGCACATCGATCCGAAAAAGATCACGATAGTCAAGGCGGGGGATTTCGCCAACAAGAAGCCGGCGGCTCCTACGCCGTAGGGTGGCAAGCGGGAAGAGTCGGCAGGATGGAGAGGATGGGCGCGGGTGGGAGGAGAAGTATTCGTAGCGCGCTGGCGGCGTACGCACCGAACCTCGGGGTGCCTTTTAGGCAAGAATCAATCTTGAAGGCGTTGTTCTTGCCTGAACTGTGGAGGCACATTTTTGTCAGCGACAGGGTGTGGCGGCTCGCAGTTGTAAACCGCCGACACGCGATCGCCGATAGCGCGAAAACCACTCGTACAGGAGTCAGAGAGCAATTATGAGTAGCCACACGATGAATAGCAGCTCGAGCGACAGCATGGAGAAGCGCGTAGACACTTTGCGGCAGTACGTGAGTGATATGTTGGCGGTTGAAAAACACATTCACGAAGCAGTACGGCGTCAGAAAGGTGACGAGAGTGTCACGCATCAACCGCAGGCCAGCCAGCTGATCAACCGAATTGAGCAGACGCTGGACGACCACATTGCCGGTTTGGAGTCTCACGTAAAAACCTTGCAAGGCAATAGTACCAGCGTGAAGGCTGTCGTAACCTCAGCGATGGGAGCGGTGGCCGGCTTGTACGACAAGGTGCGTACCAAGCAGGTGTCACGCATGCTACGCGACGATTACACGGCGTTGAGCCTGGCCGCCATCGGCTACACTATGCTGAGCACTTCGGCGCTGGCCCTCAGTGACAGCCGCACAGCCGAGCTTGCAGTACGCTATCTAAAGGATTGGACGCCCCTGATCGCCGGAATCAGCCGAGTGATCCCGCAGGTTGTTGCTCATGAGCTGACCGAGGATCATCCCAATCTGGACATGTCCGCTGGGCCGGAGTCGCTACGCAGAACGCAGGAAGCCTGGGACGCCGAGCATGTCAGCCGAGGCCTTTCTGTCTAGCGTTTAGCGTAGTGGGCGGTAGGCGGTATTGCTCAGATCTCACTCACGCGTTCCGGGTGCGGAAGCCGACATATAGGCGACCAGCACCCGGTTTCGCAGGTGATCGGGGCTTCGCCCGCTACGCCTCGCGAGCGAGATGAAGTAGCGTCGCGCACCGTTGGCGTCTCCGAGGCGCAGCTTCGCGACCACGGCTCCGTCGCGAAGCTCGTCCACATCCAGGTACGACTCGCCTCTCATTGATGCAGGAAGCATGGCGTCCGCCGAGCGCGATGCCGCCGCGAAATTCCACTCGCCTGACGCGCGCATGAAGTTCAAGGCGTCCCTTACTCCCTGTGGCGCGGCGAGCCGCTCGGCGAACGAGGTTACTTCCTGATAAAACTCCTCGTCGATGACGCCCGCCGTCCCGCCATGGATGGCATGCTCGACCTCCACAACATCATTTAGCCAGAGCTTCCAGTCGACTGGGGGACGAGTTGCACGCGAAAGTGAGCGCAAGCGCCACCTGTTCTGCATCGACGAAACCAGGCTCGCGTCACTACTCGTGAGATCGATGGTAGCATTGGGATCGCGGAGCATGGCGCCGGTCGCGAGGGCGTCGATGCGGTCGATTTGAGGCGCGGGATTACTCGTGTCGGCGCTGAATCCGGTTCGCCGGTTGAAGAATGGCGCGATGATGTCGAAGCGCTTCTTGTAAAGTTGCGCGAACCCGGTCGCGCTTTGCGCCAGGAATCGCGACCGCTCCGCGCCGAGATCGAGTATAGGGTAAAAGTCCGAATTGGGCTGCTTCCACCCATCCAACAGCGGTGCAAGCGCTGCGCGATCCAGAATGCGGGATGCTTCCAGCGAGACCGGGGTGAAGCGAACGGCGTGGTGAAGATCGGTTGCAACAAGCGGAAAGTTGAAGACTGACCAATCCGGGCGCGGAAGCGCAGGCCGGTTACTCGCGACGATGAGAATGTCCCCGCCAGAGGTTTGAAAGATCTGGTATGAAGGGAAGCTCTGGTGAATGGCGGAAAGGACGCTCAACACGAGATCGTCGCTTATTTCATACAAGTGCAGCCACTGCCCGAAAACTCCGTCCTCGGACATGTAGCTGCGTACCCGCTGATAGAACTCGACTGTAAAAAGGCCAGACACGCCGCTCACCCAGGGATTGGACGGCTCTGAGATAATCACGTCGTAACGGCGGCGGCCGGATGCGAAAAAGGACTTCGCATCGTCTATCACAACGCGCGATCTGGGATCATCAAACACCCGCCTGTTGGCTGGATAGAATGCCCTGCGCGAGCCCTCGATCATCTTGGGCTCGATTTCGATCGTGACCACTTCGGTCAGGTGCGGACTGCCGAGCAGAAGGTGAGACGTCATTCCCGAACCCTGGCCGATGACCGCGGCCGAACGCGCATTGGGAGCGTGCGCAAGCGTAATGAGTGGGAGGAGAGCCTGCGTCGACTCGTCACCACCGATCGGCTTGCGCTTCTTGTCGGGCGACGGCTTCGCGAACCAGACACTATCGAGCGACGCGTCTGGCTTGCCGTTGGTCGCTATGTAGATCCAGCTTTCAGAGCGGCCAGCAGCCACCGAGGCGGTTCGGCCATCTTCGTAGTACAAAATGCTACGCGATCCCCTGGCTGGAATTCTTCCGTATCTGTAAACACCGCTCGCGAGTACGTTGGGATTAAACGTCGCCCACTGAGTAGCGAAGATGATTGCGAGTAACGATACGACGGCGCCAGCATACACCCACCGGCGGGCAGGCGCCGACTTGCCCGCGGCAGTGCGCAACAGCACGAGGCCCAACGCCATGTCTATGATCGCACCTTCGATCAAGAGCGGCTTGAGACCAATGAGAGGCAGGAGAATGAGACCAGCGAGTACAACTCCGGCGATGGAACCGAGGGTGTTCACTCCGTACACCGCTCCTATCGCGCGCTCTCCTCGGCCCGCCGCCATCAAGGTTCGAGTGATGAGCGGCAATGTCATGCCGGCGCAGAAGGTCGACGGAAGCATGACCGCCAAACAGAAAGCGTATCGCACCACTGTAAAGACGCGGTAGCTGGCCTCGGTGGTATCCAAAGCCGAAAGAAGCCCTGCCATCCAGTCAAAGGAGGCGAGATAGATGGGAAGAGTCGCGACCGCGGCCACCCCCATGCACAGCTGCACGATTCCGAGCGCGCGGATTGGATTGCGAAAGTGATCAGCGCGTTTGCGAACCCAGAACGCTCCGAGGGCAAGTCCGAGAATGAACGCAGAGAGCATGAGCTCGAACGAGTGCGTAGCGCTTCCGAGGACGAGCGAAAGCATTCGGATCCACGCGATTTCGTAGACGAACGACGCGACCGAGGTTCCGAAACTGACAAAGAGGAGCAGCCGCCAGAGAGTTGTGGAGGGAATACCGAAGTGCGCTGCCTCGATTGCGGAAGGAGGAGCAGGTGCTGATGCTGTCAGTTCAATCGCTGGAACCGTGTCAGCAGGCAGGATTGCTGATTGCGGGCTGCCGACTGTGCTGTCGGAGTATTGCCGAGCAATGTCAGGCGCTTGTGCGGCCAGTTGTGCCTCCTCCTCCCGCTGGGCGCGCGCGCCGTCTCGCACTCCAGTAACCCGAACGCCGATGAACGTCACGAGCGCCACAACTATGTTGATAATCGCGGCAATCAGCAGCGTTCCGGGCAAGCCGGAGATCCGAATCAGATAGAAACCTGCGAGTAGCACCCCGATCGCCGCTCCCAGGCTGTTAGCGAAATACAGGAGAGACAGAGTCCGGCCAGCATTCTCGCGGGTACGACGAAGGGCTCCCGCGCTCATGAGCGGGAACGTCATTCCGAGAAGAATGGACTGCGGCAGAATGAGGATACTGGCGATGGCCCACTTGGCTACCGTCAGGGTGGCAGAGCCTGCCAGAGGCGGGAGCAGGGTGTCATAGGCGACCCGCGTCACGCCGAGGTACACATCGTGGAATACGAGCCCGATCAATCCCGCAATAAGCTCCACCGCGGCGTACCAGATGAGTGGCTCGCGAACGCTTTCGGACCGACGCCCAATGAGGAGGGCTCCCACGGACATTCCGCCCAGAAAAATGGCCAGTACGATGATCTGGGCGTACGCGCTATGTCCAACAAACAGGCCGAGATAGCGACTCCAAATGGACTCGTATATGAGGCCGGCGGCGCCAGATAGTATAAAAACGACGTAGAGAACGATTTTCATTGCACTAGCGAAAGGGGAGCCGGCCGCGCACGTTCATTGCATGGACGACTGCTCTTAGCGTAACGCTACGAGATGAGGCAGCACATGGCACTGGACGGATTTCTCGGAAGAGCTTTGCGGGACCCAGCAACCGGGCTACCCAACGTTCCCTACCTGCAACTGATTCGGGACTGGGAGGAGCGAAGGGCACGGCGCAGAAGTTACGCGGTTCGAGTCCTCAAGCTAACAGTTTCAGGCGGAGACGAGCGCATTCGCCGTTCCCTGGCGTGGCGACTCATCCGCATACTTCGCGATTCGGATTTCATCGCGTCGCAAGGTCCGGATCACTTCGAGGTATTGCTCACCTCGCCTGACGCTGAGCATGCAGGCACCCTTCGCTCGCGAATTCGGAAGCTCATCGCCGAGCTGAACGAGCGCCAGCCTGGGACTTCGCCCCTCAAGGTTCAGATGGAGATAGAGGGGGGGCCGGGCCTAATCGCGAAAGCGGAAGACAGCGGCGATCAGGCGGAGGACGACGGCGAAGGGTGGTGGACGGCCTGAGTGGGCTGAGGTTGAACGCTAGACCAGCAGCAAGATTGCTGATTGCGGACCGCGGACTAAGAGCGACTGCTTCGTTCTTGTAGGCTATCTTTTCCCGAGTTCGTTCAGCCGCGCCACGACCCATGCACGCTCTTGCATGACCATTGGCGCCTTACCGATGCTCTCCGAGCGGCGAGCATATATTCAACTCATGCTCTGCCTTGTGTCTTGTCTCCGCCTCACCGCTCTCGGCGCGCTGACTTCGCTCGCTGTTCCAAGTCGCGTAGCGGGCGCTCAGCAAGACACCGCTTACCGCCAACTAGACACCGTCACCGTCACAGCCACACGCACGGTCACATCGAGCCCGCTCCTCGAGGCCGCTGCCGTGAGTATTACCGGTGCTGACAAGCTTACGTCTTCTCCCGTGCGCATTCTGCCCGATGTACTCCGTGAATCGCCCGGAGTGCAGGTTCAGCAGACCAACGCCGGACACGGCGCAGTGATTCTTCGCGGCATGACCGGCAATCAGGTTCTGGTGCTGGTCGACGGAATTCGCCTCAACACGGCGACGGTTCGTGATGGGCCGAATCAGACGCTGTCGCTCATAGATCCTGAGCAGATCCAGCGAATCGAGATCATCCGGGGACCGGGATCGGCTCTGTACGGGAGCGACGCGATGGGCGGTGTGATCAACGTCGTGACCAAGCGGCCGACGGGCCAACCTTCCGCATCAGCTTCGTTGATGTACGCGAGCTCCGACGACGGCGTGCGTGCGCACGCTGAGGGGAGTGTGGGACGCCAGCGCGTTCGTGCAAAGGCGGGCGCTACCGTGACACGAGCCAGCGATCTCGATGCCGGTGGGGAGATAGGCGTTCAGCGCGGCACGCACTACAGGTCGTTCGCGGCCGACGCCATGCTCAGCGTCGCCTTGCGCGGCTGCAACAGCCTGTCTTTCTCCGCGCAAGGCTCGGATCTCCGCGATGTCTCGCGCTATGATCGCCTGGTGGACTTTCGCTTCGACGCGGCGCTCCAATCGGAACTGCAAGGTCCTGATGCAGAATTCGAGTTCGAACCGCAGACGCATCTCATGGGCACGGCGCGCTACGACGGAGCCGGTTGCGAAGGTCTTTTCGTCCGACGCGGTATCGCTGCCGGCTTGAGCGATCAGCGAGAGGGGCGACTCCAGCGGTCAGTTGATCTGAGTGGAGGTGGCAACGCGTTCGCTGCCCCAACGCGCCAATATCAGCGGGACGACACGCGCACTCGTTTCATCACGCTCTATGCAGAGCCAGGTTTGCCCGCCGGAACGAGCATCCGGATCGGCGGTGACCTGTATGACGATGTCGTCTCGAGTTTCGGCTACGAGGAGATGGTCGCGACCGGGCTGCGGCGGCCGCTCGGTCGTGTAGTTGGTGACGACACAATAGCGGCGGGGCGGTTTCCCGATGGTGCGCGGTCGACTTCGGTCGGTGTTTACGCGCACGGCGCTAGGCTCGTCGGCTCGCACGTTCGCCTGCTCGGCGGTGTGCGCGCTGACCGGGTGCACGTGCTCCTGCGTGCGGGCGACGATTTCGGTGGCGACGTGGATGAGGCCAACGGAAACTTCAGCGGGCAGGCCGGAATCGAGACATTTCTGAAGGGCGGGTTCACTGTCAGCGCTCACGCCGGCCAGGGATTTCGCGCGCCCAACATATATGATCTGTCTACCGTCTCCAACGTGCCGGGTGGCATCGTGCTTCCGAATGCATCGGTGCGGCCGGAGCGCAGTATTACCTACAACGTCGCGATCAGAAAGGCAGGACACCGGGCGACGATCCAGGCCGCTGTCTACGCAACGCGGATTACGGGATTCATAGACCGCTTGCCGGGGAGCTATCTCGGTGACACTCTCTTTGCTGGAAAGCGGGTGTTTCGCGCCGCGAACATCGGCTCAGCGAGAATTTCCGGGATGGAGCTCGCGGGGGAAGGAACTCTCAGTCAGCGGCTTACTCTACGCGCGCAGGCATTTGGGACGCGCGGCTCCCAGACGGCGGCGTCTGGCGGTCATGAGCCGGTTGGACGCATTCCTCCGATCTCAGGCTCTGTTGCTCTTCGCAGGAGTCTTGGCATGCCTAACGGTGCAAGCTGGGTGGAAATCGGAGCGCGAGGAGCGGGCTCGCAAAGCCGCCTTTCGTCGCGCGACATGCGTGACAGCCGCATTCAGCAGGGCGGGACACCAGGCTACGGGATACTGGGTGTACGTGGATCGGGGAGTGTAAGCCGAATGCGTGTGACGGCCGGCGCCGAGAACCTGTTCGATCACGGTTATCGAGAGCACGGGTCCGGAATCGATTCGCCAGGACGGCATGTCTGGTTCAGAGTGGATTTGGGGAGTTAGGGAGAGGAATGACCTCGATCTTCATACTTTGCGCTGTTGTCGGTGGCGGAGTGCTCGTCATTCAGTTAGCGCTGACTCTATTTGGATTTCATCACGGCGGCGATCTGCCGCACGATGCGCACGATGCTGGTGTATCCCACGCGCATGAAGGGCTGAACCTCTTCAGTGTGCGCGCGATCTCGGCGGGGATCGCGTTCTTCGGCTTGGCCGGTCTGGGAGCTCTTCGCCTCGGATGGCCGATACTTCTTTCGCTTCTTGCTGCGGTATTAACAGGTGGAGCCGCGCTGTTTTTTGTGGCCCTCGCTCTTCGCTCGATGCTCCGTCTCGAGTCGGATGGCAGCATCCGCATGGAGAACGCGCTCGGTGTGGAAGCGCAGGTATACGTGCCGATACCTGGAGACCGCACCGGAGCGGGCAAGGTTACTCTCATGATTCAGGGCCGCACGGTGGAATGTCAGGCCGTAACTCGCGGAGTGGCTCTTACGACGGGTACCGCTGTATTGGTCGTTGATGTTTTGGGCGCCGACAAGGTCGAAGTCGCTCTGCCTCAATCCGTTTTTCCCCTAATGGAGTCCTGATCATGATGTCTCACGCCGCGTTCGCGCTGCAACTCGAGTTCGACGGCACCTCGATCAACATAGGCTTGATTGCCGCCGCACTCGTACTCGTGCTGGTGGGCGGCCTCGTCATGTTATTCGTAACGCGGTACAAACGCTGCCCAGCGAACAAAGTGCTCGTCATCTCCGGTAACGTGGGCGGCCAGAATGCCGCGCGGTGTATCTCCGGCGGCGGCGCGTTCATCTGGCCTGTGATTCAGGAATACGCATATCTGAGTCTCGAGCCGACGCAGATCGATATCCCGCTCCGGGACGCGCTGTCCTTCGAGAATATTCGCGTCGCCGTGCCGAGCGTTTTTACGGTAGCTATCGGCACGGACGAAGAAGCGCGGCAGAACGCGGCGATGCGCCTGCTGAATCTCGATGCGGCTCAGATCAAGCGTCAGGCACAGGACATCATCTTCGGGCAACTGCGGCAGGTGATCGCGTCGATGCGCATTGAGGAAATCAACCGGGACCGTGACGCGTTTCTGCACAAGGTGCAGATGTCGCTGGAGCCGGAGTTGAAAAAGATCGGGCTCGTGCTCATCAACGTGAACATCACCGACCTCAAGGATGAGTCAGGCTACATCGAGGCGATCGGCCGAAAGGCGGCGTCGCAAGCCGTGCAGCAGGCTCGCGGCGACGTCGCGGAGCAAGAGAAACTTGGCGAAGTACGTGTCGCCGAGGCCGAGCGGGAGAGGGAAATTCAGGTGGCAAACGCCGGCAAGGATCGGGAGATCGGTCTCGCTTTGGCGACGAGGGAGCGCGCAGTTCGCATCGCGGAGCTCGAGAAGGAGCGCCAGGTGGGTGAGCAGACAGCTGCTTTCCTGCGCGACATCGCGATCAAGGATGCGGAACAGCAGAAGCGCATCGCTGTTGCTCAGGCGGACTCGAAGGCCATTGCCGGTGAGTCGGAGTCGCAGGCGGAGATCGCCATAACCCAATCACTGCTTCAGGTGAAGCAGGCCGAGGCATTCCAGCGGGCCGAAACTGCCCGGCGAGAGGCCGAGGCTGGAGTGCAGGAAGCGCAGAACAGGGCGCAGGCGAAAGCTGCGGTGGCGCAGGCGGAGCGTATCGAAGCCGAGCAGCGCGCGGCGCTCGAGGCGCCAGCCAAGGCTGAGAAGGCGCGCAAGATCGTTGACGCCGAAGCGGCTGCCGCCGAGGTGAAGCTCGGCGCGGCTGCCGAAGCGGACGCAATTCGGCTAAAACTCGAAGCGCAGGCTCAAGGCGAGGCGGCGATCATCCAGCGACGCGCGGAAGCACTCGGGACGCTGGTTCAACAGGCGGGCGGTTCGAAGGAGGCGTTCATGCTCCTTATGGCGGAGCACGTGCCGCAGTTGGCGGAGACGGCCGCGAAAGCCATCTCGAACATCAAGTTCGACAAAGTTGTAGTGTGGGAGGGCGGCAACAGTGCGGGGAATGGAACCGGAGCCGCGGCGGGATTCGTCCAAAGCATGGCGAGATCGCTTCCGCCCATGATGCACGTGCTTCGCGACATTGCGGGCGTGGAGCTGCCAAGTTTTTTAGGGACGTTGCAACCGGATGAACCTCCGCGCACGAATGAAGACGGCGGTGCGCTAACGGCTGGCAGGGAAGACGGGGCGTCGGACGCGGCGCTGGAGAAAACAGTCCGAGGAAGGAAGAGGGAGTAAGGCATTGGGGCAGCTAATCGCGTGCTGCCACCACTCCACTTCTGCGCGATTTCGCGCGCCAGAAATAGTACGCTGGTACACCGACCGCTACTGCGCCGATGCCGATCAGCGCGCGACCCGGTTGCGTCATGAGAGTGTTTCCGACGATCGCTGCCGCTGACGCGACAAACAGGATCGGCGTTACCGGGTAGCCGGGAACGCTGAAAGGACGCGCGGCCGTCGGCGCCTTTCTTCTGTAGCTGAAGATTGCCAGTGCGCCGAGGCCGTAGAATATCCAACCCGCGAAGACGACGTAGGTGAGCAGCTGCTCGAACGTTCCGGAAACGGCGAGGAGAGTGGCCCACGCCGAGCCCGCGACGATTGCGAAGGCGGGCGTAGCGAAGCGCGGATGCACTTCCGCGAGCTTGCCGAAAAACAAGCCGTCGCGTGCCATCGAGTAGTACAGCCGCGGCGCAGTCAGCACGAGCCCGTTGGCCGCGCTGAACATCGAGATGAGTATGATGCCCGCGATCACCTTGCCGGCAGCGGGACCCATGATGGCGGTTACCGATTGCGCCGCTATCCGCTCGCTCTGCGACGCGGTTTCAGGGCCGAGTGCGGCGATGTAGCCGACATTTGCCAACAGGTAGATGCCGATCAACAGCGTTGTTCCGATGGTGATGCCGAGCGGGAATGTTCGGCGAGGGTCGCGGGTTTCGCCGGCGGAGAAAGTGACATACTGCCACCCTTCGTATGCCCAGAGCACGCCAATCATTGCGAGTCCTACGCCGGAGAGCAGCGACGGCTCGAGCTGTGCCGGCCACCATTGTGGGTCGCCAGTCGTGAAGCCGGTGCCGCGCGTGACGAGCACGATGCTTATCAGCACGATTGCCACGGATTTGATGATGGTCGTCAAGCCCTGGACGCCGGCGCTCTTGCGAGTACCGAGAACGTTGATCGCGGTGACGACGGCGATCATGAACACTGCGATGAGGCGGGCTACTCCGCGCGAAAGCGTCGTGAATTCGCCGAGGTAGCCGGTGAAGGCGACGGCGAGTGTAGCGAGCGATCCGCTGCTGATGACAAAAAACATTGTCCAGCCAAAGAGGAATGCGGGCAGCGGTCCGAATGCATCGCGGATGTAGGTGTACAGTCCGCCTGCGCTCGGATTTGCGGCACCCATCTCACCGTAGGTAAGGGCGCCGAGTAGCGAGAGGACGCCAGCTATGAGCCAGACTAGCAAGGCGGGTCCGATATCTCCGCCGGTGTGGGCGAGAACTGTCGCGGGAACGATGAAGATTCCTGAGCCGATCACGGTGCCGACGACTATGAGGACGAGGTCGCGGAGGGTCAGGGTGCGCGGAAGTGACGCGCCGGGATCGGGGGCGTGGGGCGAGCTCAAAATTGGATTGCCGAGTTGGGGCAGCGAGGTTGTGGAACTGCGTGGGAAGAGTAGTTCAGGTCGACCAGATACTCATCCAGTCGATCGAAGCTCTCGTCGTAAAAGCGGCGGAAGACCTCTGGGGATAGTGTGGGCGTTGGCGTCAGTCGATGCCAGTGCAGTCTGTACAGTGGCAGTTCCAGTATCAGCGGACAGTGTCAGTCTCAAGTCTCAGTCTCAGTCGGCAGTTCGTGAGTTGGAGGATTACCTTTGCCTGGCGGATTTTTTCTCTCCCGCCTCCCGCCTCCCGCCACCCTCAGGTTTTGGCCAAGGCTTCCGAGGCCACTCGCGCTGTTTCCGCGAGGACGGCTGCGCCGACGAAGATGCTTTCGTCCGCGGCGTAGAAGCGTGGGGTGTGCGCTGGAATTGTCTCCCCGCCGCTCTCTCTCGCGCCGATTCTGAGAAAGCAGCCAGGAATGCGTTCCATGTAGTGGGCGAAGTCTTCACCCGCGAGGTTCAGGAAGCCGAGGGGCACCACCGCGTCGTCGCCGAGGAGTGCGATGGCTGCGTCGCGGGCCCAGCGCGTGGCGTCGGAAGGATTGACGATGGGCGGAGTACCGGGCTCGAGCATTACGCGGGCGTGCAGTCGATGAGTTGCCGCAACTCCATCGGCGATTCGGCGCAACTCCTCTTCCAGCAGGCGGCGGGTGTCCGCGTCGGTAGCTCGCAGCGTGCCGGACAGCGTCGCGCGGCCGGGGATAATGTTCGTCGCTGTGCCCGCGTTCACAATTCCAATGGTCACCACGGCGGCGTGAGCCGGGTTCACCCTTCGAGCGACAATCGTCTGCAGCGCGCTTATGAGAGCGCCAAGTCCGACGATCGGGTCGGCGCTTTCATGCGGGCGGGCCGCATGGGCTCCGCTACCCTCGAGCTCGATGGTGAAATTGTCAGCCGACGCCGCGAGCGGTCCGGGCTGCGCAACTACCTGACCAATCGCAAACCTGCGATCCACGTGGGCACCGAAGATCGCGCTCACGCCGTCCAGGGCACCGGTGGCCAACATGGCCCGGGCGCCCTGACCCGTTTCTTCCGATGGTTGCAAGACGATCAGCACATCGCCGCGAGCGGGAGATTCCGCGAGAAGATGTGCGGCGCCTACGGTCCATGTCGCATGTACGTCGTGACCGCAGGCGTGCATGACTCCGGGATTCTCGGAGGCAAAGTCCAATCCCGTGTCCTCCTGGATCGGGAGCGCATCGATGTCGCCCCGAATTGCCACAGTGGGAGCGCGTGAGTCACGGCCGCGAATGCGCGCGATGACTCCAGTTGCCGCCACTCGGCGAAGCTCCGCTGGAGAGAGCGGTGCCAGCGCGTCGGTGAGCCGGGTCGCGGTCTGCTCCTCCTGCCCCGACAGTTCCGGGTGCCGATGTAGCTGCCGGCGGAGAGCGACCAACGCCAATCGAAGCGTGGCTGGGAATTGGCGCTCGATTGCGACAGGAAGCTGCAACGGACCGTGGTGAATCAAGGCGCCACAATCTCAGTGCGTATCGTCAGATCATCGATGCGATCCCTGTCGACAGCGACTCCAATGCCGGGCGTCTCCCTGGGAACACGCACCATTCCATCAGCATCCATCGTCCATTCGGGCATCACGATATCGCGTTCCCAATATCTGGCGCTTGGGGAGAGATCGCCCGGGAGAGAAAAGTTGGGAAGGGAAGCGAGTGCCACGTTGTGCGCACGGCCGATACCGCTCTCGAGCATGCCGCCGCACCAAACGGGGATTCTGCTGCGTTGACAGAGGTCGTGAATCGCCAGCGATTGCGTGAACCCGCCGACGCGGCCCGGCTTGATGTTTATGATGCGTCCAGATTTGAGCGTGATCATGTCTTCCGCTCGCTGCACGTCCGTTATGGATTCGTCCAGGCAAAGCGGCGTTTCGAGTCGCGCCTGTAATGTGGCGTGTCGTACGAGATCGTCCTGGCCGAGCGGTTGCTCTATCATGAGCAGCTTGAATGCGTCGAGCTGAGCAAGATGGTCCGCGTCCTGAATGGTGTAGGCTGAGTTGGCGTCAGCCATGATGCTCGCATCTGCGCCCAGATCATCGCGCACCGCGCGCACGAAGTCGATATCGGATCCGGGCATGATCTTGAGTTTTATTTTGCGATATCCTTCGGCGCGGGCGCGGCGAGCCCGCTCAACGAGCGCATCCGGGGTCTGCTGAATTCCCAGAGAGATACCTGTGATCACGCGATCGCGTGTGCCGCCAAGTAATTCTGACAAAGAGATGCCACGAAGCTTGGCGTCCAGCGCCCAGAATCCCATTTCGACAGCGGCCTTCGCCATATTGTGACCGCGTATGCCGGTCGAGAGAACGGCAAAGACTTCGTTCGGGTGCTGGAAACTGCGATTCAGTGCGCGCGGGGCGAGCCACTGAGTAATGGCGAGCCAAGCCGTGTCGATGGTCTCAGAGCTGTAATTCGGGCTTTCACCAGCGACGCACTCGGACCAGACGGAAATACCATCCGCGTTCCTGAGCTCGAGAAGGCAGATACGGCGCTCGGAAACCACTCCGGATGAAATGCGAAAGGGCTCCTTGAGCGGCAGGCGTATCTCGCGGAGAGTAAGATGGTTTGCACGCAGGTTCATCTCCGGGTAGTGGCGGTTGGGGGATTCGGAGCGGTACCGGCCGATGACGTGACCTTACGCGTCATGACGTAGTAGCCTGCGTC
Source organism: Gemmatimonadaceae bacterium (assembly GCA_013817545.1). Taxonomy (GTDB): domain Bacteria; phylum Gemmatimonadota; class Gemmatimonadetes; order Gemmatimonadales; family Gemmatimonadaceae; genus JACMME01. Next base: position 26,787 of record JACDCM010000003.1, read on the forward strand.
AGCGTGGCGGTCGGGATAGAAGCCAGCGATCTCGTAGCCGGCGGCGAAGGCCGCGAGGAAAGCACTCCTGGAGCTTTCCCGCCAGGCCGTTGCGCTTTCCAGAGACTCCGTTTGCACCCGTTGGATATCAAGTGGAATTTGAATGCGAGCGAAGTTTGGGGACTCGGCGCCGGAATGCAAGAATCCGAAATCCGCAATCCGCGATCCTTCACGGTTGATTACAGGGGCACTCTCGACCACATGTAGCAACCGTCGCGGATCGCGCTCCGAGGATGTCCGCTGTTCCAGTGCTCCGATGTCCCATGCAGCGATGAGCCGGTCGGTTCCCACGCCCCGATGCAGAGCGCTGTCCGTTTCGGCACCGTACATGTCGCGCACGTATTCTACAGCGCGCACTCCAAGCTTGGTGAAGTTGAGGTAGGCGTTCTTGGCGACCAACGGATCAAAAGTCCAGTAAATGACCGACACGCCGATCGCTCTGACAACGTCGCGCTGGTATTGCTTGAGGCGATTGCCGAGTCCTGAGTCGCGCGCCTCGGGTCGCACGGCGAGCATGTCCGACCAGTGAACCAGGCGGCCGTTCTCGACACCCGTCATGCCGAAGACGAAGCCCATCAGACGATCGTCTCCGTCGAAGGCTCCTGCCGTGACGCCGCCGATGCGCTGAGACACCTTGAGGATCGCCGCTGGAACACGCTCGCTGAAGTTCGCGCCCCAGGTTTCATCCTGCAGTGCGACACAGGCGAGGTACTCTTTGTATGTGCGGAGCGGGCGGATCTCGAAAGCGTCGGCCACGATCACGAATTATCTGCCGGTGGCTCGCGGCGCCCACGCGCGCGCAGGGAGCGCGGGGTAATGGCGCGGAGTAACCGTTCGATCTTCCCTCGCTCCGGGAGCACAAGCGCGGCGGCAAACTCTTCCGCGGTAGCGAAGCGCCGATCGGGATCCTTCTCGAGAGCCGTATGTATGGCGTTTTCAATGCCCGGCGGTACGTCCAGCTCCGGTCCGTGAATCACTGGCGCCTCAATGGTCATGTGCTGAGCGACCAGCGCCTGTGTCGTACCGCCGTGAAATGGCGGGGAGCCAACCAGCATCTCGAACAGTACGCATCCGAGGCTGTAGATGTCGCTCCGACCGTCCAGCTCTCGGTCGCCGCACGCCTGTTCCGGGCTCATGTACGTCGGAGTTCCCACGGACGTGCCGGGATCGGTAAGCCGAGCTCCGCCGGTAGCGTGGATAGGGCGTGCTATACCAAAATCCGTGATGAGCGCATGATCTTCGGCGAGCAGGATATTCTCGGGCTTGATGTCTCGATGCACCACATCGTGCGCGTGCGCGTAGTGCAGTCCGTCGGCCACTTCGCGCGTGATGTTGAGTGCATCCTCCAGCGGAATGCGCCCGGTTCTGTTGAGCCGCTCACGCAACGACTGCCCTTCGATGCAGGGCATGATGTAGAACAGCGCACCACCAGCTTCACCGGAGTCATACAACGGAAGAATGTGCGGGTGCTGTAGCTGCGCGAGAATCCGGATCTCGCGAAGAAAACGTTCGGTGCCGAGGCTGGCGCTAACGGCTGATCGCAAAACCTTGAGCGCAAGGGCGCGATCGTGCTTGAGGTCGTGCACGAGATACACCGTCGCGGCGGCACCTCGGCCGATCTCACGCTCGATCCGGTATTCGCCGGCCAACGCGACCTTGACGCGCTCGGTGTGTTCGGACACGGAGGGTGGAAGTAGGTGAGTGAGTGAAGATAACTAGTAATCGGGAATCGGGAATCGGGATCGGGAATCGTGTACTGAGATCTCACCTGGAAAGGATGATGCGAGCGACGGGGGAACGAGAGTAGGAATCGGGAACGGGAGGGCTAAACGCAAACGCGGATTTCAGTAGCTATTTTCCGGGGAGTATTGATTCACAGTGCTTGTCGTCCACCGTTTCCCGATTCCCGTTTCCCGCTGTGTAATGCCCGAGCTTCCCGACATCATCGCGTATCTCGAGGCTCTCGAGCCGCGAGTGCTCGGCCAACCAATGGAGAGCGTGCGCGTCGCGAAGCCATTCGTCTTGCGGTCGGTGACGCCATCGCTCGCGGAGATTATGGGAAGGCGGGTGGTCGAACTTCGTCGCATGGGAAAGCGCATCGTCATGGGACTCGAAGGCGACCTGTATATCGTGTTGCATCTCATGATCGCGGGGCGATTACGCTGGATTGAGCCCGGCGGAAAGACAGCCGGCAAGATTCTACTTTGCATCTTTGAGTTTCCCGCGGGGTGGTTGCTATTCACCGAAGCCGGTTCCACCAGGCGCGCTTCTCTGCACATCGTGCAAGGAGAGGGAGGGCTACGGCAATTTGACCGCGGCGGATTGGAGGTCATGGATGCGAATCTCGAGGCATTCGCTGCCCGTCTCACTTCCGAAAATCATACTCTCAAGCGCGCTCTAACCGACCCGCGGCTTTTCAGCGGGGTCGGTAACGCTTACTCCGACGAGATTCTGCACAGAGCCCGGCTATCGCCAGTAACGCTTACGAGCCGATTGTCGAGCGGGGAAATCGAGCGGTTGTTCAACGCCATGCAGGAGTCTCTGACAGAATGGATCGACCGTTTGCGTGGCGACGCGAAGGGCAGGTTTCCCGAGAAGGTAACTGCCTTCCGTCCCGAAATGGCGGTCCACGGGCGCTATGGACAGCCGTGTCCAGCGTGCGGAACTGCCGTGCAGCGCATAGTCTACTCGGCGAACGAGACGAATTACTGCGCGCGGTGCCAGACGGGTGGCAAGCTTCTGGCTGACCGTGCGCTGTCACGGTTGCTCAAGAAGGACTGGCCGAAGTCAATCGATGAGGTGGAGTAGAGAAAATCTGGCAAAAGAGGGGAGCTGGCCCGAGCGGAACTATGGGTTAGTGGCACTCTTCAGATATTTCTCGGGAAGCTTGTTGTCCGGCCGCTCCGCTTCCCACATGATGTTCATTACCCACCAGCGGCTGCCGTCATTCACGAGTTGAATGCTGTTGATGCCGCGCGGCGGCGGAACGGGTGCATCCGGCGACTGGAAACGTCCTTCATACGTGCTGAACACATGGGCGATGTTGCCGTATCGTTCGACGCGCCGCGCGATCTCACTCTCGGTGAAGCCGTATTTTTCGAGCAATTCGCCGGACCGCTGGATGTACTCATCAGGTGAGATGATGCGTGGGGCGAAGCCGCCCTGCTGGCGCGGGAGAACCGGAATCATCTTCCCACCCGGCATGAAAAGGGAGCGCAAGCGGTCCCAGTCACGCTTGTGACCGGCTGGCCCGGAGATGACGTCGTACAGTGCCGCAACAATCGCATCCACCGATGCGACGTCCGCGGGATTCGCCGCGGGCGTTGGCGTCGGTGTCTGCCCCTGAGGTGAGGCGGTGCTCGGAGCGCTTTGACTGTGGGCGGGAGCCACGTGAATGGCGGCAATGGCAAGCGCACCGAGTGCAGTGGCGAACAGCGCGCTGGCGCGGCGAATGAATGTACGGGGGATATGCATGGGAGTTGTCCTCAGCAGACCGGGAATTGCCGCAAAGTCCATGTAGTCATCCACTGCGGTGGCTGGCCAAATGCAAGCTAGTGGACTGCGTCCGAAATGATAACTGCAGTCGACGCAGTCTGGAATCGCAAACTTTGTCCAGTCGGGCGTTGCGACAAATAGCGCAGCTGCGCATGATAGTCCCGCGTCCAGGAGGCCGCGCATTCAATTGCCTCCTCGCCTCCATCATTCCGAGACTCGACGTATGACAGCCAGACTCACACTCCCCGCGTTCGCCGTACTCGCGCTGCTCCCACAATCTCTGACTGCCCAGCAGCACGACGTGCGCGTAACAGCCGCCGTTGCTCGCGTTGTTCCGGCGGTCACCGAGATGCGGCACCAGATTCATCAGAACCCCGAGCTCGGTAACCGGGAGACAGAAACGGCTGCCCTGGTCGCAAAGCATCTGCGCTCACTCGGGATGGAAGTGCGCACCGGTATCGCGCACACTGGAGTGATTGGCATTCTCAAGGGCGGGCGCCCCGGACCGACAGTGGCCGTGCGCGCGGATATGGATGCGCTGCCTGTCACGGAAGACACGCCGCTTAAGTTCAAATCCACGAAGCGCACCACCTACCTCGGCCAGGAGGTGGGAGTGTCACATGCCTGCGGGCACGACATCCACGTTGCCGTGCAGCTCGGTGTAGCGTCCGCGCTCGCGCCGATGAAGGATCAACTCACCGGCACTGTGATGTTCGTATTTCAGCCAGCGGAAGAAGGCCCACCACCCGGGGAAAAAGGCGGCGCCAGGCTGATGCTCGAAGAGGGTGCGTTCGATTCCCCGAAGCCGAGTGCGGTTTTCGGTCTGCATGCATGGGCCGACATGGAAGTGGGCAGAGTGGGAGTGGCTCCCGGGCCAATGCTTGCAGCCGCTGAGGGATTTGACGCGGTGATTCGGGGGAAGCAGGCACATGGCGCGCTGCCTCACCTGTCGGCCGACCCGATCCTCATGGCTGCCCATGCTGTGACAATGCTGCAGGCAATTCGCTCGCGCAATATGAACTCGATGGAGCCAGGCGTCGTCACAGTCGGCATTTTTCGCGGTGGCGAGCGTCGCAACATCATTCCGGCGGAGGTGTCGCTTCAGGGGACGATTCGAACCTTCGACATGTCGACGCAGGAAATGGTCGAGCGCCGAATGCATGAGATTCTCAAGGGCGTCACCGAGGCGAACGGTGGTACTTACACGTTGAGCTTCGACCGGGCGTACCCATTAACCGCCAACGACAGCGCACTATACCGCCGAATGCAGCCGACGCTTGTGCGTGCGCTGGGGGCGGCAAATGTCGTTGTCTCGCCGCCTACGACTGCGGGTGAAGACTTTTCTTTTTTCGCCAACAGGGTACCGGGCTTCTTCTACTTTCTGGGAACGAAGAAGAAGGGTGGCAGCTCGGGCGGGCATCACACCCCCACCTTCCAGGCCGACGATAGCGCGATCCCGGTCGGAGTGCGCGCGATGACTATGCTGGTTCTGGATTATCTCGCGGGAAGGTGAACGGAGGGAGGGAGGCGGAGGCGAGGAGGGAGGCGAACTGAGAAAAAAACCGAGGATTGCGATTGCGGACTACGAACTACAGGATGTTGCGGCGAAAGCAGTTTCGCCTCCCCTCCTCCCTCCTGCCTCCTCCCTAATTCTGCATCCCTGCGCTCACGCGGCAGTGTCCGACTCGCGCCCGATGGCGATCTCCGTTGTTGCGTCAAAGAAGTGGAGTTGGGTCAGGTCCACGGTGAGTGCCACTTCATCGCCGGGTTCCGGAACTTGCCGCGGTGCCACGCGCGCCGTGAGATCGTGGGCGCCGGCGCGTCCGTGGAGCACGATCTCATTTCCCATCGGCTCGACGGCGTCCAGATTCAGGCGCACGGTGGATGGTCCTGCTGCCGCCCCGGAACCCTCTGCCATCGCAAGGTGCTCTGGGCGCACGCCCACGATCACCTTCTTCCCCTGATACGTGCCGAGCGCTCTGGATGTAGCGTCGGGAAAGCGAAGCGCTATCGCCCCGTCGTCCGAGCGGAACCCGGGTTCAGCATCTCCGCCTATGGTACCCGGCACGAAATTCATGGCGGGACTTCCTATGAATCCAGCCACGAACTTGTTGGCCGGACGATTGTAGAGTGCCAGCGGACTATCGATCTGCTGAACGTGTCCGGCGTTCATCACGACGATGCGGTCACCCATGGTCATTGCTTCGACCTGATCGTGCGTGACGTAGATCATCGTGGCATTGAGGTCACGATGCAGCTTGGAGATCTCGCGCCGCGTCTGAACGCGAAGCTTGGCGTCGAGATTTGATAGCGGCTCATCGAAGAGAAAAACCTGTGGCTGCCGCACGATCGCGCGGCCGACCGCGACGCGCTGGCGCTGACCGCCGGAGAGCTGCTTCGGCGTGCGATCCAGGACTTCCCGCAATCCGAGTATGTCCGCCGCCTGCTTGACGCGCGTATCGATCTCGGCCTTCGGCTGCTTGCGTAGCTTGAGGGCGAAAGCCAGGTTGTCGTACACCGTCATGTGCGGGTAAAGGGCGTAGTTCTGGAAGACCATGGCGATATCGCGATCCTTGGGCGCCATGTCGGTCACCACGCGGTCGCCGATCCATAGCGAGCCCGACGTCACGGGCTCGAGTCCGGCGATCATGCGCAGAGTGGTGCTCTTACCGCATCCAGACGGACCGACGAGCACGACAAACTCCCCGTCCGCAACCTCGAGGTCAATGCCGTGGACGGCAACATACGGCTTGCCGTCCTCGTATACTTTACGAACCTGCTCGAGCTTTACTCGCGCCATGGCTTATGACGTTTCTCCGATTCCCTGATGATTTTCTCTGGGGGGCGGCTACCTCCGCCTACCAGATCGAAGGCTCGCCTCTCGCCGACGGCGCCGGGGTGAGTAACTGGCATCGCTTCGCGCACACTCCTGGACGCGTACATAACGACGAGAATGGCGACGTTGCCTGCGACCATTATCGCCGTTGGGAAGAAGATGTGCTAATCATGCGTGATCTGGGTCTCACTTCGTATCGTTTCAGCATTTCGTGGAGCCGCATCTTGCCGCTTGGAAGGCGCACCGTCAACCCGAAGGGACTCGGTTTCTACCAGCGATTGGTTGACAGGCTGCTCGAGGCGGGCATCGCTCCGAACGTGACGCTGTTTCATTGGGATCTCCCGGCGGCGCTTGACGATATTGGCGGTTGGCTGAATCGCGATATCGCCGACTGGTTCGCCGAATATGCCACAGTGATGTTTCGCGCGCTTGGCGACCGCGTGCCGATGTGGGCGACGCTCAACGAGCCGTGGGTAGTCACCGACGGCGGCTACCTGCACGGACTGCTCGCCCCCGGACATCGCAATCTGTTCGAAGCGCCGATAGCCGCGCACAATTTGCTGCGCGCGCACGCGACTGCCGTGCGAGCGTATCGTGCGGAGGCGGCGCATCGGATCGGACTCGTCGTCAATCTGGAGCCCAAGTATCCGGCTTCCCAGGCGCCCGAAGACATATCGGCGACGGCGCGTGCTGACGCATACATGAACCGGCAGTTCCTCGATCCCGTTTTCCTGGGGTGCTACCCCGATGAGCTGCGCCAAATCTTTGGCGAGGCGTGGACGGAGTGGTCCGATGATGACATGCGGCTCATTCAGGAGCCAATCGATTTTCTCGGCGTCAACTATTACTCGCGGAACGTAAGCAAGCATGACGCAATGACTCTGCCCGTGAGGGCCGCCCGCGTGCGTCAGGACCAGCACGTGCACACCGAGATGGACTGGGAGGTTTACGCCAGAGGGTTGAGCGACGCGCTCATCTGGGTAAAGGAGCGGTATGGCGATATTCCACTTTACGTCACCGAGAACGGAGCCGCCTTTCACGACCCGTCTACCGCGGATGGTCCGGTTCTCGAGGACCCGCGCCGCGTTGCGTATTTCCGGGATCACCTTCGCGCTGCTTACCAGGCCATTCAGGGCGGTGTGGATCTGCGCGGCTATTTCGCCTGGTCGCTGCTGGACAACTTCGAGTGGAACGCCGGTTACGCAAAGCGCTTCGGCATAGTGCATGTCGACTTCGCGACTCAGCATCGAACGCCGAAAGCCAGCGCGCAATTTTACGCGGACGTGATCAGGACACATGGAGGGATACTGGGGACAGGCGAAGAGTAAACCGTGATTGCGGATTGCAGATGAAACGGCTGGCGTCGATGCGTTCCTTGGCAGTCCGCAGTCCGCAATCGTTTTCATCTCGCTTCGTAGCGCGGAACTACGTCCGAGCCCAGTAGTATTTCCACTTTGTGAGAGCGGCCGTCGCGTTGTATTGGAATTACCACGAAGCCATTGCTCACTGTCGCAGCTGGATCGCTCACTGGCGTTCCGCTCGTTGGTTTGTCTTGACGCCTGACGACAATGTCGTAGGTCGTTGACTCGCCGGGAACGGACCAGCGGATGGTGAAGCCAGGCCACGCAGCCGGGACGCACGGGCGCAGTGCAAATGTGCGTCCATCGATGATTCGAAATCCCAGAATGGATTCAAGCGCCACGCGGTACATCCATCCCGCCGAGCCGGTGTACCAGGTCCAGCCACCGCGCCCTATGTGGGGATCGACTCCGTAGACGTCAGCGGCTATGACATAGGGTTCAGCCTGGTAGACCGCGACCTCGGCGGGAGTTCGGGTATGGCTTACCGGGCTGAGCATCTCCAACAGTTGCGCGGCACGTTCAGTTCTTCCGTATTCGGCGAGCGCTCGCACCGCCCACAGCGCTCCGTGGGTGTACTGTCCACCATTCTCTCGCACGCCCGGTAAATAGCCCTTGATGTAACCAGGATCGTGAGGTGTGCGGTCGAACGCTGGAGTCAGCAGCCGGATCAGACCTTCCTCTTCGGACACCAGGTGCATCTCCATGGCATCGAGAGCTTGTTCGGCGCGGTCGCGCGGAGCGGCACCGGATAGTACCGCCCAGGCCTGTGCGATCACATCGATGCGGCACTCGTCATTCTGCGCCGAGCCAAGCGGTGCTCCGTTGTCGTAGTAAGCGCGGCGATACCAGCCACCGTCCCAGCCGCCGTCATTGAGGGCAGCGCCGAGGCTCGTGCGAAAAGCCTGATAGCGCGCGACGCGGTCTGAATCACCTTGTTGTTGGCAGATGGAAATGAAGTCAGCGAGAATGCCATACAGAAAGAATCCAAGCCACACGCTTTCCCCGCGTCCTTCCCGGCCGACGCGATTCATGCCGTCGTTCCAGTCACCGGTGCCCATCAAAGGAAGTCCATGCGAACCGACGGTAAGTGAGCGGTCGATGGCTCTGCAGCAATGCTCGTATACACTCGCGCTTTCGCCCGAGTCTTCAGGAAAGAGAAAGACCTCGTCCTCGCCAGGCTCGAGCTCGGATGCCGTGACAAAGCGCGCGTCCTCATGCAACAGGGACTCGTCACCCGTCGTTTGCAGATAAAACGCGGTTATGTATGGAAGCCAGAGCAGGTCGTCGGAAAAGCGGGTGCGAATTCCCTTCGACGCAGGAGGGTGCCACCAGTGCAGTACATCTCCTTCGACGAATTGATGGGCAGCGTGTATCAGGATCTGGCTTCGAGTGAGCCCGGGATCGAGGTAGATGAGCGCGGCAGCGTCCTGAAGCTGATCTCGAAAGCCATACGCACCACCGCTCTGGTAGAACGCGGAACGTCCCCACATTCGGCAACTGAGGTTCTGATACGCGAGCCATCCATTGACCATGAGGTCGATCGCCGCGGACGGTGTCTCGATCCGGATAGCAGAAAGCGTGTCGCGCCAGAAAGCGCGTGCCTGGTTGAACGCTTCGGTGATTTCCCCGGTATTGCGATAGAGTTGCAGAAGCGTGCGGGCAGCGTCAGCACTTTCCGCTTCTCCCAGCACGAATGCACACTCGACAGTCTCGCCCGGTGGAATCTCCATCGTGATCCGGAACGCAGCGCAGGGATCGTAGCCCGATCCGGTTCGGCCATCGAGTGGAGCATTCGAGCGGAGCGCAGTGGGATTCGCGGTTGTTCCGTCGCGGCCAACAAAAGTGGTGCGATCAGCCGTGAACTGCACGGGCTTACTCGACGTCGGTGGCAGGACACCGGCGAAGGCTACGCGCTCGGCGAACTCCGCCCGCTCTCGATTGACGGCCAGAATGGCTCCATTCTCGTTGTCGTACTCCGTGACAACGAACTCACCGCTCTCGTGCGGCAGCACTCCGAGCACCCACTGCGTGCAGGAAAAAATTGACAGTCGCCGAAGACGATCGCCGCGATTCGCGATGCGCAGTGTCGTGATCTTTATGGGGTCGAATCGCGGAACGAACTGCGTGACTTCCTGCTCGAGCGCGAGGCACGCGTGACGGTAGCGCGTATACCCGAATCCGTGGCGCACCTCGTACGGTGCGTTTCCAGGAGTGGGACCGGGGGTGGGTGACCAGAAGACTCCTGCATCCTCATCGCGTATGTAAAGCGCCTCTCCAAAGGGGTCGGTGACGGGGTCGTTCGCCCATGGGGAGAGACGGTTCTCGCGACTGTTCACGCTCCACGTGTACCCGGCGCCGCGGTCGGTTGCGATGAAGCCAAGCTGCTCGTTCGCGATGACGTTTACCCAGGGGAGTGGTGGGGGGCGGAGGCCCGCTTGGCAACTTGGGATCTGGATGACGTACTCGGTTCCGTCCTGGGTAAAACCACCGAAGCCATTGAACGCGCGGAGTGGCTCGGTGTGGCCGGACGGCGGATGCGGAGTGGACGCGAATGGTCGCGTGGAAAGTGGGACGTATGCGTTGGAGTGATGCTGTGAGGTTTGGGGTGTGGACTTAATTTCGGCGACAAGGGGGGGGGCCCCACTCGGCGCCTGGATTGCGAATGCGTCAAATGGATGTCGCATCGGCGCTTCCGCCCCTACCTCGTCTGCATCCGCCGACTCCTCCCCGCCAGGACCCCCTATCGCGTCGTCTCGGTCGGCTGACCATTCACTTACCACTTCAATCTCCTCCGCATCCCCGGCCAAGGCGTCCCTCTCCTGCGCCTCAGCCTCAGCCCGCCGAAATATCCCCTCTATCGCTTCAGGTTCGAGTGAACGCGCCGCGATCGCGTAAACATCTTCGCGCGTGCGCCACACGCCGAGAGTCGCCACGAGTCGCGCACTCTCACCAGGCGCCAGCTTCAGTACGCGTCGCAAGCTCACGATTGGGTCTAGCACGTTCCCAACCGTGCCAGACAGTTGGCCACCGCCATACATCGCCTGCGGTTCGGCGCACGTCCGCCATCGCCCGATGAACCGCGCGCGGTCGGTCTCGCATTGCACTTCGCTCTGATTGCCGGGTCCGTCGCATTGGAGTGTATGAACGAGCCAGAGTGGTTCGTCCTCCGGACTACGAAGCCGGCGCTCGGCAAAGAGAGCTTGATGCTCTGAGATAAACTCGGTCTGCACGAAGAGTTTGGAGAAAGCAGGATGGCCCGCGTCTCCAGCCGGTGTGTTGAGCACTACTTCCGCGTAGGACGTTACCTCTATCCGCCGAGCGCGATTACCATGGTTCGTGAGCGTCGAGCGCCTCAGCTCCATGTTTTCCTCGGGCGACACACAGATCTCAGTGCTGACTTCGATTCCGTCGTCCTCTCGGGAGATGGAAACTCGACCCGGAGACCAGCGAACGTCGTACCTTGAAGGCGTGCCGGGTACGGGCTCACGCGCCGCTGACCAGTATGCTCCGCTGTCCAGGTCACGAAGGTACAGCCAGAACCCCTCGGTCTCTCTTGTGCGATCGGGTTTCCAGCGCGTCAGCGCGTAGCCGTTGAAGATGGAGTATCCGGCTCCGTCGCCTGTAACGCGCACGGTGTATCGCCCGTTCGACAGAATTTGCGAGGGCGATTCAACGGATCCCAGTGGCGACACCAACTCTGTCTCGCCCCTCACTGAGCGCGATAGCTGAATACGATTTCAGCAGGGAGACGCTTGACTACGACTTCTCCATTGGCGCCAGCTGTCGCGCGCAGACCGCCCACTGTCACTCCAGCCGCGCGCTCGGCGAGCGGGGCGCTTACGA